>JAUVJU010000013.1 GCA_030592285.1 Caldifarciminota bacterium | reverse complement strand
TCCAGTTTCTCTTCTGCCAACTCTTCTAACATCTTTTTATCTATTCTGTACACCACTTCATCATCTATACCTAAATACCATCCCGCTTCCTGATTTGTTGTGATTGCTGTTAATCTATTTATTTGTCTGGCAAATCTATAACTCATTCTAATCTTTTTTTTTAACCATGAAATCTTTTCTATATGTATTCTATTATCTTTTGGACAACGATATAGCCGCTTCTTTATGTGAAGATATGTCCGCCTGTCGCTTATAGGCAAATCTTCTATTATTACCTCTTTTTCGCTGTGATACCCTTTTTCGTGAATCTCTCCACATCCTGAACATACTGCTTTTGTTCTTTTATATGCTTCCAATCGTAAATGCATCTCATCATCAGTTATTGAAATAATTTTTGTTACTCTATATCCAGGTATATTTAGTAATTTCGTCAATGTATTTAAATCCATTTTGATTCCTTTTTTTTCTCCTATTTATATCATATTTTTCCATTTTTTCAACCACCAAGGTGGTCTACTTTCATTTGGCATATAACCCTTATATACTAACGATTTACAGAGATCTGTGCAACTTAAATACGAATGAACCGAAAAGATACATTAAAGGATATTGAAATTGTTGCTCATTATATTAAGAGTAAACATCCATTAATTCCATTTGTAATGATTGGTCATTCAATGGGTTCATTACTGCTTCGTGAATTCTTAATGAATACGGAAATAAAAATTGATAAAGCAATTATTTCAGGAACCCCGGGACCAGCAGGTATAAAAGAAAGAGCAGGATTACTATTAGCATTATGGGAACAATTAATTCGCAGTAAAAATGGAAAAAGCCAATTAATGTGGAACATGACATTTGGTGATTATAATAGACATTTTAAACCCAATAGAACAATGTTTGACTGGCTTAGCAGGGACATAGATGAGGTTGATAAATATAAAGAAGACCCGCTTTGTGGATTTGTCTGCTCGGCTGGATTCTATATGGATCTGATTAGATCAGTAATACAATTATCAAATATTATATGCAATCCTATAAATGGTAAAATGGACCTATTCTTTATTGCAGGAGATAAAGATCCGGTATGTGATTTTGGCAAAGGTGCAATGAAAATTGCCGAAGGATTTAAAAATGCCGGATATAATAATATCAAAACAAAGATTTATGAAAACCATAGACATGAATTATTACATGAAATAGATAGGGTAAAAATCTTTTCCGATATTACAGATTGGATCTTATTGTAATATCAAATATCTAAGCCCGGGGCTTGACATTTTGACATTGTAAATCCCACAGAATTGCCATATTTCATTGAATTTATATAAAATTACCCACTTTATAGCCTAAAATTATGTTATTTAACACTAAATACCATAATAAAGGTTGAAAAAGGGTGTAAAAATGTCAAAATGTCAAGCCCCGGGCATATTTATATTATTAATAGTTATATTTAAATATAAGTAAAGTATTATAAAGATACTCGTTCTTTGGTTATGTCGGGATTTGTTAGGGGAAAGAAAAGAAAGAATGAGGGGACGGAGGATGCAAATATGCAATTAATTATTAAGAATATTAGGGCACGGCATGCTTAACATATTCCTCAAATTATTCAGAATATGCCCCTACGAATATATTATTTTTCTGTGTATTTTTTCAGTACTTCAAGAGCAAAATCAATGTCGGCTTCTGTATGGTCTGCTGAGACCTGGAATCTGATCTCTTCAGAGCCCTTGGGAACTACTGGAAAATTGAGACCTGTTGCAAGCACACCATTTTCAGTAAGATGCTTAACAATGTCTGCTGTTTTTGGTGTATCTCTTACCATAAGAGGAACAACAGGATGCTCTCCTTCAATTGTTTCAAATCCTAATGCCTTAATTCCATCTTCAAATTTCTTTGTCATTTTTCTTAGATGCGAAAGAATGGTTTTACCTTCTTCACCTGCTAAGATATCTATTGATTTCATTGCTGCACATGCTTCTGAAACGGTGATTGGATTGGAATAAATATACATTGGAGCGGTTTCTCTTAAATAATTTACCACTTCATTACTACTAACAACATAGCCTCCATTAACTCCAAAACCCTTTCCTAATGTTCCTATAAGTATATCCACCTTTGTATTTGTATATTCTTCCGTGCCTCTGCCTGTTTCTCCAAAAGCTCCAACGCCATGTGAATCATCAACAACACTTATTACCCCTTCCTCAAATTCATTATCATATTTATGGCATATATCAACAACTTCATTAAGTGGTGCATGATCGCCTCTCATACTGAATATCCCATCAGTAACAACAATTGCTCGTTTGCCTTGTCCCTTTGCCTCTTCCATTTTAAGAACAAGATCTTTCATATCATTATGTTTATAAATAATCTTTTTTGCAGGTCTTGATAAACGAAGTGCCTGTATTATACAATTGTGATTGAGTTCATCACTAACAATAACGGTTTCCTTTGTAATAAGGGGAACCAAGACCCCCAAGCTTGTTACATAGGCAGATGAAAATATCATGCCTGCTTCTCTGCTATGGAAATCAGCCAATTTCTTTTCAAGCTGAATATGTGGTTCATAGGTGCCGCTTATAAATCTCACTGCTCCTGGTCCTGCTCCGAATTTTTTTGATGCCTTTTCCTCTGCTTCAATGACATCATCTCTAAGTGACATACCCAAATAGGAATTTGCATTCATTTTGAGAAATTCCTTTTTATCATATCCTTTAATAAAATATCTGGGACCGAATTTACCTTGTGCTCTCTTTACATCTGTAATTACAAGTTCATTGCCCTTTGATGTACCTTTTTCATTTAAGCCATCTACATGTTGTTTTAGAATGGTATTGAGTTTTGTAAGTGCCATATTTTTCTCTCCTTTTAATAACTGATATTTAATTTCTTTGATAGGTTTATAAGCATATCCTTTGTCATCTTTTCAAGATCATATTCAGGATCCCAGCCCCATTCCTCTCTTGCTGCACTGTCATCCATTGAATTAGGCCATGAATCCGCTATTCTTTGCTTAACAAGGTCAACATCATAATTAATCTCAAAATCAGGAATATGTTTTTTTATTTCTGCTGCAATTTCATCAGGCGTGAAATTCATTGCAGTAACATTGAATGCATTACGATTTTTTAGTTTTGATGGGTCTGCTTCCATTAGATCAACAGCAGCTTTAATTCCATCAGGCATATACATCATATCAAGACAGGTATCTGCTTTTAATGGACATGTGTATTTTTTATTTTCAAGTGCACCATAGAAGATCTCTACAGAATAATCTGTTGTGCCGCCGCCAGGAGGAGCAACATAAGAAATAAGACCTGGATATCTAAGTCCTCTTGTATCAACGCCAAATCTTGTAAAATAATAATCACATAGAATTTCTCCTGCAACCTTTGTTACTCCATACATTGATGTTGGTCTCTGGATTGTTACTTGAGGAGTTTTATCCTGCGGAGTTGATGGACCAAATGCACCAATGGAACTTGGGGTCATTACTGCACAGTTATTTTCTCTTGCAACTTCAAGCACATTGAATAATCCATTAACATTAACATTCCATGCTGTTTGAGGATGTGCCTCGGCAACTGCTGATAATATTGCTGCCAAATGATGTATTGTTCCTATATCATATTTTTTTACAATATTTGTTAGATCATCATATTTTTCACATTCTATAAATTCAAATGGTCCGGAATTCTTTAATTCTTCAGAAGGCTTTTTCCTATGTCCTGCTGCAACAACATTATCATTGCCATATTTCTTTCTTAAAAGCATAGTGAGTTCACTGCCTATCTGTCCAACTGCCCCTGTTACTAAGATTTTTTTCATATATTACCATCCTTTTTTAATATTATTAAAAGCTATTTGATTTTAGATATATATTGTGATTTGTCAAGTAAAGAATTAGGGACGGTCGTCCATTTTGTCCATTAATTGAAAATCATTTAATTTAAGCATTAATTAATGGACAAAATGGACGACCGTCCCTAATTTTCCCCTTGAAAATTAGTGGATTTTTGCATATCATATATATACTTTTAATCAAGGGGGCTGTAATGATCAAGTATGTTTCTTTATTTCTAATACTATGTATATCTGTAATAGTGTGTGCCAATCTTGAACATGCTGATATTGATGTATGGGAGAATGGATATTTTATTCAGAAAAATGTAAAACATGATAATGAAATTATTAAGGTGTTTTTTGAAAACAAATGGGACAAATACACATCTGTTGATCTGCCGGATAAATTTATGGAGTGGAGTGTTGAAAGAAGAATGGAAACATTTAGTAATATAAGAGAAGGTATTCCCCCAAAATTTGCAGGACCACATAATGGTATTGTTGCAACCTATGGTATTAAACGAAATGACACCAAATTCAAAATAAATAATGCTATAAAGGGAATGGGCTTTTGCCCAAAAGAAGATAAAATTGATGAACTAATAAAAACACTTGAAACAACCATTGACAGCGGATTCATGTTCAAACTTGCAATGCTTGAAAATTTGTATAAGAATGTTGATGAGTATTATACAAGAGATAAACTGTTGTCATTAGAACTTTATGCAGAACCGAAATTTGAAACAGGCACATTTCTCAATCAAATGGTAAATCCCTGTGTTTCAATTGTTTTTCTTGATATTCCGTCTTTTGAAATAAAGGCAGTAGCAGAAATGTTCCATCCAGGTAATCCTGAACTTAGTGATTATGAAAGTAAGATTATTACATATGTAAATTTGATCCACAGTTATTTTCACGGTGAGTTTAATAAAATGTTTATTGCAGTATTATATAATGTTATTGAGGTATATGATAATTCACCGGGAAAAAGTGCAAAAGGCATAAGAATTGTGCCATTAATTCCATAGGAGGTTTAAAATGGCTAAAGAAATTATAATAAGAGCAAAAATACTATTTGATGGTAATGGTAAAAAGAATGATAAAACCATTGTTATAAAGAATGGTATGATTACAGATATTCTTTCTAAGCGTATAAAACCCGATTTTGAGGGTTTCGTAACACCTGGTTTTATTGATGCACATTCCCATATTGGTATGGACAGAGAAGGAGAACCATGGCAGGAAGGAGAGACCAATGATGTGATTGATCAATTTCTTCCTATGAATAATCCTGTTGACAGTATATATTTTGATGATAGAGCATTTAAAGATGCTGTTAATTATGGTGTTCTTTACAGTTGTCTTGTTCCTGGTAGCGGCAATTTAATAGGCGGCAAAGCAAAGGTTATCAGGAATTTTGCTGAATACAGGGATGAAGCAGTTATAAAGGATTATGGTTATAAAATGGCATTGGGGTTTAATCCCCGCTCAACAACGGACTGGAAGGGAACAAGACCAAGTACAAGAATGGGTGTTTATTCTATGCTTGAAAAGAAATTTAATGATATTCTTAATAAGAGAGATAAAGAAAATCTTAAAAAGGAAAAAGCAATAAATGATCTTAATAAAAAATTGAAGGAAAAAAAGATAAAAAAAGATGAATATCAGAAACAATTGGGATTTATAAACAGAGAATACCAATTAGCATTTGATAATAATGATAATGCCATTCTTGAAATCCTTGATGCAAAGAAGACAGTTAAGGTTCATGTACACAAAGATGATGATATTCTTTATCTAATAAAACTTGTAAATCAATTTGGATTAAAGGTAACAGTAGATCATGCGGGGGATGTGTTCCATAAGGATATATTTGATAAATTAGCAAAAAACAATATACCTATTGTGTATGGACCGCTTGGCTCAGTTGGCTATAAAGTGGAATTAAAACACGCATATTTTGAAAATACAAAACTCCTAATGGATTCAAAGGCAAATTATGGTTTAATGACCGATCATCCTGTGGTCCATTCAATCTGTTTAAGAGATAGTTTGAAATTCTTTATGGTGCAGGGTATGAAGGATCATGAAGCAATATCACTTATAACGCATAAAAATGCAAAAATACTTGGCATTGATGATATTCTTGGTACTATTGAAAAGGAGAGAACTGCCAGTATTCTTGTATGGGATGAGCATCCTCTCTATCTTGGTTCATATCCGAGAACAGTTATTGCAGAAGGAAAGATTATAAGAAAATGGAATTAGTACGCTAGTTTCTGAGTACGCTAGTAAAGAGAAGAGGGAGAGGTACGCTAGTTTCTGAGTACGCTAGTAGAGAGAAGAGGGAGAGGTACGCTAGTAGAGAAAAGAGAAGAAAATTAAATGGAAAAGAGGAAAAATAATGAGTGGATTTGCAAAGGATTTTGAGGAACTTGAAATTTATAAGCGAAGCAAAGAAATTGTATTAATTGTATATGAAATAAGTAAGAATGAAAAATTCAAGAAGGATTTTGCATTAACAAATCAAATCAGAAAGGCAGCAATATCAGTAATAAGTAATATTGCAGAAGGATTTGACAGAGGAAGTAAAAAGGAATTTATTTTATTTTTAAACTATGCCAAAGGATCAAATGGAGAAATTAGAGCACAACTGGATATTGCACATGGAGTTGGATATATAACTGAAGAAAAGTATCTATCGTTGAAAAATAAATTAATAGCAAATGGTAAGATGATTTCAATATTTGTAAAGAAAATGAAGAAACAAATAAATGGATAAATTATTTTACCAGCGAACTAGAAACAAGTGTACTAGATACTTTTTTTATTAATACTCTTTGATATCAATATTTTCTTCAATAAGTAATTCAAATATTTTTTTAAATAGGGATGTATTCCGTGCTAAAAGTTCTGGGGGTATAACTCCCTTTTCTTTTACCATGTCTTCAGTAAGGAGTAATGTAAATGCTCCAAGAGAGAAGCCCGTACATCTTTCCATTGCTGAAAATTCAGTTTGTCCCTTGTCAAAAAGGTCAAATGTGATTTTCTTTTCATTATTATTTTGAATACCATTTCCTTCAATACGCATAATTATAATATCTTTCAAATCAGTTTTTATTTTAGAGAATAAGCGAACCGTTGTTTTTCGTGGAGAAACATCTTCATAATAATCATCAAAGTATCCCATATCCCGTAAAAATTTCATTTGTTTTCCATGACCTAAGTAACGGACTGTTTTTTCAATAAGATTTTCAGCATTTTTTAATGTATGTAGTAGAGTTCTTAAACCATCAGTATAGAATAATTCTAATTTATCATATTCTTTAAATGAAAAACTCTCTATTTCAGATAAGGCATTAACTGAAATTATTTCATTATCAATTTTAATTCTTGCAGGTCTTATGTATTCATCGATCAAATCATCTGGAGACCAGGTAATTGCATATCCAATTGGTTCAATATATTTTTCAGGTAATCCCCCTACATAAATCTTTATATTATTAATGGTATCCATTTGAAAGTATATATAACCTGAAATAAGATTACTGATGCCTGGTGCAATGCCTGCATCAGGAATAATTGTAATACCTGCTTCTTTTGCCTGCTCATCAAGCTCCAATGGATCTTCCTCTGAATATGAAACATCAACCATATCTGTTTTTGTTTCAATTGCTGCAAGGTGTGCTGTTCTCCCCAATTTTGCCGGTAAAGCACATATAATAATATCAAAACCAGAGACCGCTTTTACAATATTACCAACAGATGAAAGATTTCTTTTCATTGTTATAAAACCCATATCATGAGCCATCTTAATACTATCATCATTAATATCAGTGAATGTTACTGCAATATGTCTTTTCTTTAAAAATGTTCCGGCAGCAAGTCCTTGTCTGCCTGCACCAAGAATAATTATGTTTTTCAAAATACCTCCAATTTTCATAATTATAACAAGAAAATACAAAAAATACAATTGAATTACATTTATTTGGAACAAAAATTTACTTGACAATCGGACTGAATATAGTATCATGAAAGGACTAGAGGTAAAAAAAATGAATATTACAGAAGAACAAAATGATTATGAAAATACAAAAAATACACTTGGTATTTTAAGGATATTATCTCAAAGTGAGAAAGAAATAGAAGATAATGAAATTATACCTCAGGATAAAGTATTCAAGAAACTTGAAAAGAATTTAAAAAATGAATAAAGTAAATCAGGTTTAAATCTATTTAGATATCATTTGGAGGCAGTGAAAAATGAAAGGGAATAGAAAAGGAATTGTTTATTTTCGGGGCACCCCATAGCGAAAAAACCATTCTGCTTAACTGATTTTTAAAGAGGAGTTTGAATGAAAGCACTTGAAGTTATTGATTTTAAAAAGTCATATGGAAACTATGAGGCAGTGAAGGGAATTGATTTTGAGGTGAATAGAGGAGAGATATTTGGTCTTATAGGACCCAATGGAGCAGGCAAAACAACTACGCTGAGAACAATTTGCACATTGATCAAGATTAATAATGGAGAGATCAATGTATATGGAAATAGTGTAAAAAGTGAAGCAGGAAAGGTAAGAGAAATAATCAGTTATCTGCCTGAAGAGGCAGGTGCATATAAGAATATGAAGGGTATAGATTATTTAAAATTTGTTGCGAATTTTTTCCCGCTCAAGGATTATAATGAAATGGTAAAAAAAGGCAGTGAGATAAGTGATTTGGGAGACAAATTGAATAATAAGGTTGAATCATATAGTAAAGGTATGACAAGACGATTACTTGTAGCAAGGGCATTAATGACAGACCCCTTACTTGCGATTCTTGATGAACCCACATCAGGTCTTGATGTAATAAATGCTCAGGAAGTGAGAAAGGTAATCCTGAATATGAAAAATAGTGATTGTGCGGTATTATTATCATCACATAATATGCTTGAAGTTGAATATTTATGTGACAGAATTGCATTAATGGATAATGGGATCATTGTAGAAATGGGAACTCCCGGTGAGTTAAAGGATAGATATAAAGCAAGAAATATTGAAGAAGTATTTACAGAGGTGATAAAATGATAGGTAAAATTATTGTTAAAGAAATAAGAGAGTTATTCAAGAAATCAACTCTTATAGCAATGATCATGATGGCTGTTCTATTTGCATATTTAGGCAAAACAATGTCGGGATTTGAAGATAAGTTAAAGGAGAAACCAAAAATTTCTGTGATTAATCATGATAAAGGAGAATTCTCAAACATCTTTTTACTGAAAATGGAAGAAAATGCTAAATTGATCATTGTTGAGGAAGATGAAGAAACGGCTATTAAAACACATCCTAATAATAATACCTCATTAATTATTTTAAGCGAGAATTTTACAGAAAATATCAAAAATGGAGAAAAGGGCGATATTAAGGTATATTATTTCCTTGAAGGTGCGGGTTTGCTCAATTCTTTCTCCACATCGGCAGTAAGAGGTGTTTTACATGCAAGTGCAATTCCAATTTCAGATAGTTTGATAATTGGTGCCAGTAATGCAGAACCGAATATTGCAAGAGAGCCAATAATGATACATGAAATAACACATTTAAAGGGCAGATCATTTAATAATATTGCCCCTAAATTATTAAATGAGATTATTCGGTCACAGACAGGCACTGTTCCTATTCTAATTATGATGCTTATAGTCATTTCAGGTAGTTCTGTAATTGCATCAATGGGAGTTGAAAAGGAAGATAAAACACTTGAAACATTACTTTCAATGCCAGTAAAGAGAAGTGATATTATTATTGGTAAGATCATTGGCAGTGCAGTCGTTGGTATTGTCTTTGCGGGCATATACATGATTGGATTTAAATACTATATGGATTCCTCGGTAATGTATTCCATTGATCCTGCAAGTCACGGACTTACTCTATCAATTAGGGATTT
The DNA here is from genome assembly GCA_030592285.1 of Caldifarciminota bacterium. Taxonomy (GTDB): domain Bacteria; phylum Hydrothermota; class 32-111; order 32-111; family 32-111; genus JAUVJU01. Next base: position 17,523 of record JAUVJU010000013.1, on the reverse strand, counting down.
GATCATGGGAGGCATATCATTTTTTGCATCGCTATTAGCTGGACTATCTATGTGTATGGTGCTTGGTGCTTTTACAAAGGATTATAAAGCATCACAATCAATGGTGTTTCCCATTACATTAATGGCAATGTTTGCAATGTTTCTTTCAATGTTCATGGATCTTAATTCTATGCCAACTATTCTAAAAACAATATATCTTATTATTCCATTTTCTCATCCTATGTTTGCTTTAAGGGAAATGATGTTCGGTAATATAACAATTGTTATTTATGGAATAATATACTGTATGATTTTCTTTGCCATAATGATCGGAATATCCGTATGGATATTCAATAGTGATATTCTGCTTATTGGCAAGACAACATGGTTTAAGAAACGGAAATAGTAGAAATAGTATGCTAAGTACGCTGGTTTCTTGTACGATAATGGTGGAGAAAGAAAAAATATAATAATGGAGGTATTATTATGAAATTCAGATTTGTTAGTTCAATTATTTTATTAATCATTTTTGCATGTGTATTAATGATGAATGGAGATGTATTTATTGAAAATAGTAATGAAGTGGTAAATGGTGAAATAGAGAATAGTGATTGGTATAGTGCAGCAATGAAGAATATTGAGGAGAGTGAATATTATATTAGATATAATGATAATACAAATACATTTCAATCCCCAAATAGAAAGAATAATTTAAGATTTCATTATTTTGATAATGGATTTACTGTAGAACCCAGAGATAGTGAAGCAAAGTGGAATATAGGAATATACTTATTATCCTATGGCAGAGATGACTTAAAGGATTATACAGGCGGAGAATTAGAAACAGACAAAAATACAGGCATAATGAAGAATGATAATATATCCATTGAATATATAAATAATAATAAGGGAATGAGAGAGAATTTCATAGTACATAAAAGAATTAATGGAGAAGGATTATTAGAACTGCATTTAAGGATTGACGGCAATGCGGAGTATGAAGTAAATAGTAATGGAATAATATTTAAGAAGAATAGTGAGAAGGTAATGGAGTATAGGGACTTATATGTTTATGATAAAAACAATAAAGAACTTGAGAGTAGATTTGTGAAGACAAAAAACGGAATAAAAATATTAGTTAATGACATTGATGCTGTTTATCCTATAACAATTGACCCTCTTTCCACCACAGCGGACTGGATGGGAGAGAGTGATCAGGTAAATGCTAATTACGGAATAAGCGTATCCTCAGCAGGGGATGTAAATGGAGATGGATATAGTGATGTTATTGTTGGAGCAAATGGGTATGATAATGGGGAATCAAATGAAGGAGCTGCATTTGTATATTATGGCAGCAGTAGTGGGCTTTCCACCACAGCGGACTGGATGGGAGAGAGTGATCAGGCAAGTGCCTTTTATGGAAATAGCGTTTCCTCAGCAGGAGATGTGAATGGAGATGGATACAGTGATATAATTGTTGGATCATGGTTTTATAATGGAGCTGATGGAGCTGCTTTTGTGTATTATGGTAGCAGCAGTGGATTATCCACTACAGCTGACTGGACTAATAACAGTGGTCAGGGCAGTGCCTTATACGGATACAGTGTATCCTCAGCAGGAGATGTGAATGGAGATGGATATAGTGATGTTATTGTTGGAGCAACATATTATGATGATGGAGAAGCAAATGAAGGTGGTGCATTTGTATATTATGGCAGCAGTACAGGACTTTCTGCTGCAGCGGATTGGATTGGGAATGGCAATCAGATAGATGCCTATTATGGATATAGTGTATCCTCAGCAGGTGATGTAAATGGAGATGGATATAGTGATATAGTAGTAGGAGCAAATGAATATGATAATGGAGAAACAGATGAAGGTGCTGCATTCTTATATTATGGAGGAAGTACAGGACTTTCAGCAACAGCGGACTGGATGGGAGAGAGTGATCAAATAGAAGCTAATTATGGAAACAGTGTATCATCAGCGGGAGACATTAATGGAGATGGATATAGTGATATTATTGTAGGAGCAAACGAATATGAGAATGTAGAAACAGATGAAGGAGCTGTCTTTGTATATTATGGCAGCAGTACAGGACTTTCTGCTGCAGCGGATTGGATGACAGAAAGCAATCAAGCAAATGCTGAATATGGACGCAGTATTTCCTCAGCAGGAGATATAAATGGAGATGGATACAGCGATATAATTATTGGAGCATATTTATATGATAATGGAGAATCAAATGAAGGGGCTGCATTTGTATATTATGGCAATGAAGGTGGTTTGTCATATAAACCTATTCAGGTGAGAAATGATGAAACAACAATGATTATTGCACCATTAAAAAGTCGTTCAACAAATGGATTCAAGATAGGATTAACAGGAAGAAATTATATGGGTATAGATAATGTTAAATTGCAGTGGGAAGTTAAAGCATTGGGAATACCATTTGATGGATCAGGACTTACTGAGAGTGCGGACTGGTACCAAACAGGACTTAATGGCATAGATATTATTGAACAGGTGGATGGATTAAACAATGATACCTATTATAAATGGAGAGTAAGAATAAAGTATGATATGGTAAAGGGTATGTTATATCCATATAGCAGATGGTTCTATATAGCCGATAATGCACCAATGGAAGTAGATGTAAGAACAGGTGTTTATACAGGTATTAGGGAGAAGAGAATATCAATAGATAAAAACAATCAATTAATGGATTTCAGTGTATATAAAGATATGAAACTATTAAATGGTGAGATACAGGAAAAGGGATTAACAATATATGCAATTGATGGAAGGAAATTAAATAGGATAATTAGTGTTGGGCAATATTATATAATTAAAAAGATGAATGATAAAATTATTAGTAAACAGAAAATCCTAATATTTTAATTAAATACAATTAATTATTCTATCAATTTATTTGTAAGTATAAAGGTGCGGTTTTCCGTGCCTTTATTATATTTCTAAAAATAAAAAAAACATATCTTGTTGACATATATAATATTTATATTATATTTTAATAGGTATAATTAACAAGTGAGGTTATTTGAAAAGTAAAATAATAATTATTATTATATTTATAATATTAAATATAAATATATTTACCTTTACTGATGAATTACGAGAGAATGGGTATAAATTGAATAAGGTCTTTATGCATAAATATTCTCAGTTAATTGAGAAACATCCCAATATTAGAAACTTTATGTTCAGACCTTCAGACAGACAATTAATCTCATATAATAGTAAAGCACTTAATGATACGGTTACTGTTCTTGTTCTTAAAGTTGAATTTGTTGAGGATACTACATCCCTAACAACGGGTAATGGTAAAATGGATATCAGGGGTTCAATGGATGGGGCATTTATTATTGACTCAATGGGTGATTCCATAAGAAATCTTTACTATGACCCGCCTCATGATTCATTGTATTTTTACAGACAAATGGAAGCAATGCAGAATTACTATTTGGATGATTCCCATAATAAATTATTTGTTGACTATGATATTTATCCAAAGGGATTATATGCTGCATATACGGTCCCACATAAAATGATGTTTTATGGTGATCCTAATAATATCGTGATGGGAATGTTCTCTCTTTTAAGAGATGCAATTAAAGAAGCGGATATTTCAGGTGAGGTAGATTTTGACAGATTTGATGCCGTGATTATTCTTCATGCAGGTAGTATGTGGCAAACAGATATACTTTATGATTCGCCATTTGATTTGCCTGCAGTATATATATCAGGAGCGGATATTGTTTTTGGCGAACCAATAAGAGCAGGTGATAAAGAATTTATAGATGGAATAATATATTCTGAAACCGCCAATCAGGATGGTGGAATAGCATATACTCAGGGTGGACTTGCTCATGAATTTGGACATCAATTAGGGCTATATGATCTATATGATACATCAGGAAGAACAATGGGCATGGGCGGCTGGGCTTTGATGGGAACAGGCAATTGGAACATGAGCGGATTAGTACCCCCTCATCATGCAGGTTATAATGCATATACCCGTTATAATATAAGCCCCAATAATGATTATGCCAATTGGGTTTATTTTAATCAAACCCTTGAAATTACAAATGATACAAATAATATAAAATTAAAATATATGGGAGCAAATGAAGATAGTTCATATAAACTTGTGAAGATTCCCATTAATGCACATGAATATTTTCTTGTTGAAAATAGATATGCATTTATGTCTCCTGATACTATTTCCGAGAACCTTGATTCAAATGGGTTTAGACAGTGGAAGGATGGAGTACTTGTAAATGTAAATGATTATGATGTTTCATTGCCTCTTGAAATTAATACAGGGGGATTAGCAATTTATCATATTGATGAAAGCATAATTGTTGCCGATTCTGGAATGAACGAGATCAATGCAGGAACAATAAAAGGTATTGATATGGAAGAGGCGGATAAGGTTCAAGATTTTGAGATGAGCTATTATGATATTACAGATTTTGAAAAGGTCTTTATGGGCAGTAAGTATGATGTATTTTATAGAGGAGGTATTAATAATTCATTTACTCCAAACACAATGCCTTCAACAGATGCAAACAATAAAGCAAATTCACATATATGGATCTATGATATTTCACTTCCGGATACATTAATGACATTTTCAGTGAAGTTTAATTACAGATTGGATGGATTTCCATATGAGATGAATACATTACCTGATGTTAATGCCCCTGTTATGGAAGAGATCAGTGGAAAAAAGGTAATCTTTATACAAACAGTTGATGGTGAAATATATGCAATAGATGAATCAGGAGAACCCGCATTAAATACAAGCGGAGTAATAATAACATTCAATTCGGATAATGAATCATATTCAACTCCTGCTTTTGGGAATGTTTATGGCAGCGATAATCCTGAAATGGTAATAACATCATACAGTGGGGATATACATGTTATTAGAACCGATACAATAAGCACAAGGGATATTTTTCTACCTGTTAATGGTTCTCCCTTTAATATTAATGATGGCATTGCTTCCAGTGCTGTTTTATATGATATTGACTTAGATGGTTATGACGAGATACTAATTGCGGGCGAGGATATGTATTTTCATATTCTTGATGTAGATGAGGACTCAATATATGAACATCAGAACTCACCGGTTTATTTGGGTGCTGAGAGTTGGTCTTTACCCATTGTTGTTGATGAAAGAATTTTTGTATTATGTGCTGATGGAGTAATTCATGCTTTTGATTTTAATTGTAATTTGATCTATAAAACAGATACGGAAAACATTGAATTTACCAGTTCATCTCCTGCTGCTGCAGATATTGACGGAGATAATATTGTGGAGATTGTATTTATAAGAGGAGATGGCAGTATTATTTCAATAGATTCATATAATGGTGAAGTAGAGTTTATTAAGAACATTGGTTTTTATCCATTCTATTCATCTCCTGTTATTGGGGATGTTAATAATGATGGAGAATTGGAGATTGTATTATTCATTTATGATAGAATATTTGTGATTGATAGAAATGGTATTATAATCAATAATTATCCTATTAATACCAAGATGGATGATTATTTACAATCATCCCCTATTTTGGCAGATGTTAATGATGATGAAATTCTTGATATTTTAATTATGCTTCCTAATGGAGTACTTGATGTTATTTCGGAAAATAATGTTCCTGGATTTCCATTACAGACAGGACAATCATCATTCGTCACTCCATTAGTTTGTGATCTTAATAATAATGATCAACTTGATATTGTTGCAGTTGGTGATAATATGCTATTTGTATATGAGATCAATTCCGATATATTTGAAAAAAATTGGTCATCATATCATTTTAATAATAATAATAACAGGTATTATCCATTTAAATCAACCATTATTCAAAGTGGAGAACTGTTAATTAATGGTAAAAATAATTATATTTATCCAAATCCTGTGTATGATAGATTTACATTAAGATTTGAAACAGGTATTAATTCTGAATATGAGATTTCAATCTTTGATGCTTCCGGTAAATTGAAAATCAATCTTGGCTTATTTAATGCTTATAATGGTATAAATGAGAAAATCATTGATGTAACTGAACTTGCTGCTGGATTCTATATTATGAAATTAAAAATAATTTCTAATAATTCACATATTAATAAAACATTTAAATTTGTTGTGAGGAAATAATGAAGAAAATTATTATTACATTAATGATTGTCACTATTTCAATATATACATTTGCCGCAGTAAATGAACCACTACAAAATGCTGGGTTTTCACTACTGTTTCCCGGAACAGGATTACATAATACAGGAAATAGCAAGGGCGGTTATATTTTTAATACAGTAGAGATCGCGGGAATAATTGTATCTGGATTTATGTATTTTTCTTCTGACTATTATAAAAATAATGCACTTGATTTTGGTTCAATTGCCTTTAGCAAGGATATATCAAATTATAATGAAAAAATATTAATGAAAATGGAATTATATGAAAATTCGGATTATTACAATAGTCTATTGTCATCCAAAGCAAGAGATATCTATCCTAATGATACTGAAAAGCAGGAGGAATATATAAGTACAAATACAATTCCTGATTCACTTTCATGGGAATGGAATAGTGATGATATTGAATCATTCTATTTTATGAGAAAGCAATCAAGGGTATTAAAACAATATTTTATATATTCTATTTCAGCTATTACAATAAATCATCTAACATCTGCAATATTCACATTTTTTAATGTTAATAAAAAAATGCAGGAAAGCATTCCTGATGTTTCTGGATTTTATGATGGAACAAATTTTGTTCTAAAGGTAGGAATGAATTTCTAATGGAAAGAGCAAAAACATTTATTAGAGCATACAAAAAGATATTTATATATTTTCTAATAATAATATTTTTTGTCTGGATTGCCTTTCTTCTCCATATAGATAAAAAGATTATTGGTTTTTCAGTAGTAATTGTTGGTTTTATAACACATTTATTCATGGAAATAATGGGGTTAGTTGCTTTAATTCCTGTTATAGGTCCTTTGATTGTAAGGATTGTTACCCTGCCTTTTATTATAATTGTTAATTTTATTGGTTATATTGTAACGCTATTTGCATTTAAAAAGGGCTACAAGGTGGAAGTAGCCAAATCAAAGATGTTCACGACGGCACTTTTAATTGGAATTGTTATAGGATTTATAGTGGGGAAATTATTATGAAAAAAGTAAATTATTTGATCCTTTTTCTTATTATATCAGTTACACTATCTTCTCAGGCTTATGTATTTAGTAAAAACAAGGTTAATTATACAATAAAAAAATGGCTTTATACAAAAACGGAACATTTTGATATTTACTATTATCAAGGTGGAGAAGATATTGCATCTTTTGCTGTAATGGTTGCAGAATCATCAATGGTAAAATTAGAAAAGGCATTTAAACATAAATTAAAGAACAGGGTGCCAATTATTATTTATAATTCACATAAGGATTTTGAAGAAACCAATGTAACTATGGAATTACTTAGCGAATTTGTGGGTGGCTTTACAGAATCATTAAAAAACAGAGTAGTAGTACCCTTTGATGGTTCATATGCTGATTTTAGGCATGTTATTAATCATGAATTAGTACATTCTGTTCAATTTGATATGCTTTTTGGAAAAGGCGGAGCAGGCATGATTGTTAGCTCTGTAATTTATGATATACCATTATGGTTTATTGAAGGAACAGCAGAGTATTTCTCAAGGGAATGGGACAGAGAAACAGATATGTATATGAGGGATGCTGTTGTAAATGATGGATTTGTAGATCTAACTACACTTGGATACTATGGTGGATACATTGTATATAAAGAAGGGCAGGCAGTAATCAAATATATTGTTGATACATATGGAGAGGATAAGATACAAAAGATTTACAGGGATATTCAAAAAAATCGTTCATTAAATGTAGCAATAAAAAATGTGTTAGGTATTGAAATAAAAAGATTGGACAGGGATTTCAAATTTTATCTTAAAAAAAGATATGCTGCTCTATATAATACAAAGGATGTTTCTTTTGAAAGATCAAAAACACTATTAGGTGATTTTATGAAATTGTCTCCTTATAATGTATGTCCATCTCTTTCGCCTGATGGGAATTATGTTGCATTTATTTCTGAAAGGCATGGGTTTTTTGATATATATATTTTAGAGACAGGAAATCCAGAGAAAAAAATTAAGATCATTCCAAGAACATTAACAAGGCATTATGAAAGTTTTCATTTGAAACAGGGGAATTTGACTTGGTCACCTGATGGTGAGTGGCTGCTTCTAAGCGTGAGAAATAAAAATCTTGAAAGAATTATTGCCTATGATATTAAAAAAAGAAAACAGGTATTTAAAAAGGATTTTAAAGCAGATGGATTATTTTCTCCTGCAACTAATAGCATTAAGGATAAGATTGTATTTGCAGTTATGAGACAGGGAAGAACCGATATTGCTATATATGACATTAATAGAAAAGAAGAGATCATAATCACAAATGATATATATGATGACATAAATCCGAGATTCCTTAATGATTCAACAATTATATTTTCAAGCACAAGACCATTTGGAGAGGATGTTTGGGATTATCAGCAATACTCATTATTTTCTTATAATATAAATACAGGCAATATGAAAAGAATATCCGATAAAGATGCGGGTTCTATTATTAATTTTGATATTTTGGGTGATAGTATAATTATATTTGAAGGCAATATAACTGATATTTCAAATATCTATTTTCTGAATATGAAAAATGATTCAGTAAAACAGATTACAGATGTTATTACAGGGGTTTTTGATCCTTCCATTTCATCGGATGGTAATATTCTTACAGTAAGATATATGGAAGAAATGAAAATGGATATCAGAATGATTACAAATCCATTAAAGAACTCAAAGAATATTGATAAAAAAATTGAACTTGATGATTATGCGAAAATCTTTTTCCCATATATTTATAATGTGGTGCAGGGTGAGAATCCACCATTTAGGGTTTCTTTTGACTGGCTTGCAGGAGCATTTTCTTATACTCCCGGATATGGTTTAATAGGATTACTAGATGTTGCAGTAAGCGATATTATGGGCAACAATCGCCTATATATTTCAATGCAGAAACTCTCAACAACAGGGAATGGATATGCAACAGTTCAATATTGGAATTTAAGAAATAGAATAAATTACGCAATCATGTTCCTTAATGTTCAGAATGAGTATTTTGTAGATTATGCTGTTTCTCAGGTACATGTTTATAATGGACTTGGAGCACTTGCCAGTATGCCGATTAATAGATATAACAGATTTGATCTTGAAATTGATATTTATAATTATGAGGTATATGGAATTGTTTATGATTATTATTTTGGAACTAAGGAAAAATACCCCTTATATTCAAGATTAGGCAGTTCAATTATACTATCATTTGTTCATGATAATGCTATATGGGGATACTATGGACCAGTTAATGGAGATGCATTCAGAATGGATATTGGTGCTGCTTTTTATATGACAAGTGCAGTACCTAATAATAATTTTGATTTTATAGTGCCTGAATTCCGTCATATATATGTTAATTCAGATATACGAAAATATATTGTTCTTACATCTCGTTCACAGATAGCTCTTCATTTAGCAGGGATCTCATATTTAGGTCCTGAATATTTTGCGGACTATCTTGGGGGAACGGGAACAGTAAGAGGATATAGTTATGGAGAGTATTTTGCCAGTAATGTATATTATTCAAATATTGAATTAAGATTTCCTTTGATTGATCAAATAAAATTTCCTATGCCGGGATTCTTTTTTGGCAATATTAGAGGAGTATTATTTACTGATTTTGGTATAGCAAAAGATGATATTATGGATACCCGCCTGATAACGGATCAATTTGTATTAGATGATCTAAAAATGGGATTTGGAGCGGGTATAAGGATGGATATATGGTTAGCAATTCTAAAAGTGGATGTAGCAAAACACACAGATATGAGAACAGTATCGCCAGATTATTATTGGCACGTGGACTTTGGTGCGGAATTTTAATTTGTGTTCTTTTTACATCAATTGAAGCATTTGTACTAAAACCAGAATTTGAAATTGAATATAAAAAGGACTTTGCTTATCTAAAAACCGATTATTACAAATTACCTATGGAACCTGGTTTTCCTGATATTCCTGTTTACAGAAAAAAAATATCAGGAGTGATAGAAGATATTTCTATTAAACTTATTAATCAGGATACGATTTATTTATCCGCATATCTTATTCCCATAAAAAAGCCTATTCCAAAATCCAATCATGTTTATGATACTTATTCAATAAATGAAGAATTTTATTCCACTAAGTCAAAAATACTTAAAAATGAATATAATATTATTCATCTTAATAATATGGATATTCTTGAGGTCTATCCATTTAATTATATTCCATCAAAAAGCATTTTATTAATAAACACATATAGTATTGATATTCAAGTATTTAAAAATGAAGTAAAAGCAATAGATAATAATATTGTCATAGTATACCATAGTGATTTTTATGATATTATTAATGAAACAGAATGGTTCTTTAAGCTGAGAGGGAAAGCACCTGAAAGTTTTTCTATTAATGAAACCGGAAGCACTCCTGATTCAATAAGGGCATTTTTGATAAATAAATATAATTCAACACCATTTTCATTTATTCTTTTAATGGGCAGCAGAACAAAGATTCCTGGCAATTGGGGTATTGGAGATGGCACTCCTTATACTGATCTAAATTATACATTAATGGATACTATGGATTATTTACCTGATGTTATTATTTCCCGATTACCATTTGACTCCAGTTCAATGTTTTTGGAATATTTTGAAAAAGTTGAAAAATCACTTGCTGATAATACAGATAAATTCAAAAATAATGCTTATTTCATGGCATCTAATGATGATAACTATCATTTAGTAGCAGAAAACACACAAATATATTCAATGGAAAAGTTTAGACAAATTGACTACAATACTGATTCACTATTTTATTATTACAATTCAGGTACCCCTGTTTCAGAAGCAATTAATGATGGCAGAGAAATGGTTTTTTATTCAGGACATGGGTCAGCATATACATGGGATGGTCCATCCTTTTCTGACAGTGATATTGAAGATCTTAATAATACTCCATATTTCCCATTTATATTCTCATTTGCCTGTTTAACAGGCAATTATTATTACACTAGTTTTTTCGGAGGTAATTGGATTGATAAATTTAATAGAGGTGCAATTGGTTTTATTGGCTCTACACAACTTACATATTGGGAACAGGATGATGTACTTCAAAGATATGTAATTGATTCATTAATAAATGGTGATTATATTCTAAATGCAATGAATAAGGGAAAAATGCAGTATCTTATTTATTATGGAGATACTTTATCAATGACAAGAAGATATTTTGAAAAGTATAATTGTTTCACTATACCTGATATATATTTTGGAAATTTTGGAATAGGAAATATTAGTATTAATTATGATAAATATCAAATTGCTTCGGAAAGTGATTTTAGTTTTAATATTGATTTTGATGGAACAATAAATAAGTCCGCATTTTGTATGCTGGGAATGAATGGAAATATTAGTGATAGTATCTCAATATCCCTGCCGTCGGATTATAATTTGACACACACTTATGATATTGGTGATACAGCCGACTTTTCAATTTATATTCCAGGAAGGTTTCTAAAAAAACAATTAATTATTTTTATTGATGATGGACCATTTGTTGCTTTAAATAGTTATAATGTTGCTGATATTAAAGTTGATACTCTGATATTTGATTTGGATATAAAGAATTTTGGAAATGCACAGGCAGACAGTATATTCATGTATATGAAATATATTCCAGAGCATCTTAATCTATTAGACCTTGATGATTTTATTGATTCAATACCTTCTTCCTCATTGTTTCATATGAATAATGGCTTGAAAATGCTTATGAGCAGTGATTCATTTATTGAATCGGATACCTTATGTTCACTTAATATGGTATTTTCCAATAATACTGTTACTTCATTAATATCAGTTTCAGAACTCAGACCCTCATTTTCGGTTGAGTATAATTATTCTATCTGCGGGAATGATACAAATGAGGCAGTAACAATGGGTAAGGTTAATATTATACATTTTACAGCAAAAAATACATCAAGTGTAAAGAGCAAGAATATTATTGCAGCAATTGAATGTGATAATGCAGAACTGCCTTATCCTTCTATAAGCATTGATTCTCTTTCCCCGGATGAAAGCAGGACATTATTATTTGGGATTAATCCCAATAATGCAGGAATAGATGAAATAAGTATAATTGTGAGTATGAATCTTGGTTCTTATAAAAGCGAACATATTTTCAGTATTCCACTTAAACTAAAAAGTTCATATGCTTTTCTCGGACCTGTTAATAATTATTATATATATACAAGTGATATGGTCAATTTGGAAAACAGACCGATATTTTTTGATATAAGAGAGGAAAGAACGGGCTGGAATGTAATAAATTTTGATGATGATGAGACCGTTAAAATTGATATTCCATTTGAATTTAATCTTAATGGTGTAAAGCATGATGCATTGTTTTTAAATGCAAATGGTATTCTTGCTGTTGATAGTATAAGAAAGACACTTTATACAATAATGGCATTGCCATCAACGGATATTGAGCAGCCATCATTTGTCTGTGCATGGCAGGATTATAGATTTTCGGATATTGTATTTATTTCTGATAATTTGGATGATCTAAATGGATTTGTTGTTTATAAAACAAATGAGATTAATGCTAATCTATCAATACTATATAATAATGTTATTAATAGCAGATATGATACCTTTTCATTTTTAATTCAGGCAGATACAAATAATATAAATATCCATTTCTATGATATTTCGTGCAGTGATAGCATTGTAAATGGGATACAATTTGATAGTGAACATTATCTTGGATTTACAGGTGACTCATTCTTCATGTCAAACGGAGCACCATTAATAAGGGATTCAATGAGTATTAGTTTTAGCAATGTTCCACCGGTCTTAGCAACAAAATTCTTTTCTGAGAGATTTACAGGAACGCATAAACCAATACTAATGTCAGGCAGTTTATACTATAAGAACAATGATTTTGTAATTGGAGTTTTTGAGAATAATATATACTCAGTTAATTTATATGATCTTAATGGAAGATTATGTCAGGAATTGGATAATGGTATTATAAGAAAAGGAACCTATCATTATAAAAATGAACAGCAGGTTAGCGGAGTCTATTTTCTTATTATTAATAATGGAAAAGAGGTTTTACTAAGAAGAAAAATTGTAATATTTCAATAAATAATTGCCCCTGTAATTGCAGCAATAAAAAACAGAAAAATCCATATTCCATATCTCCTAATAATCAAATATGCCTTTTGAAATGCATTTAATTTTGTATCTTTACCTGAACTAAATGGATCTTTAATTCTATTTGTGAATCTTGATTTATCAAAAAGCCATTTATTTAATCTAATCATATCATTATTGTTCTTATCATTAATATGAATAAATGGTTTCATTACATTATTACTTGAAACATTACCCAGAAGAATTATTCCTGCATAATTATCAGAGGTTGAAATGATCTTATCATTTTTACTAATTGCCCCTTTAAAATTATAATCAGGATACATTCCCTGTAGAAAAAATACAAATTCCTGTAGGTGTTTGGAATAATTATTTTCAAGAATTAGAATAATTGGTTTATTATCAATTATAATATTATGATTATATGGATTCATATCATTGCAATGCAATGATATTGTCTTAATACCTGATTTAATTATAGTTATGGTAGTATCTTTACTATTAATAAAGCAAGTATCCCTTTCAATAAAAAGAGAGCAGGGAATAGGGGAGCCGGAAAATGCCTTGATCCTTATAAACAGAGTATCATCTGAGTAAAATGCTGTATCAATGCCTGTATCATTGAAATTGAAATGCATATTGTTAAAATCCGAAAGATCTGAAAAATGATATGTAGAATGTATATAGGGTGTATCTGATTCAATGATCTCATAGTATGGTTCAAAATGAGCCTTCATTGCATCAATCTTATTAAAATCATTGAAATCTATATTAAAGGAAAGTGAATTATCATATGTAATAATGGGCTTGGATATTAGAAGTAATCGTGGATTAATAAATAAAAGAAATAATAATACGGAAAAACAGATAAGGCGGAAAATAAATTTCCGCCTTGTTTCTTTAATAAAACTTATTATAAGAACTATTACTGCAATTAAGGCAATAATTAATTTGATCATATTTTCAATTGTAATGACTCTATCTGTTTATCGCACTTTTCTTTTAATTCTTTTGCCTGCTTTTTATATGCTTCCTTATCTTCCCATGTATTCATAGGACTTAGGATCCCTGAAGGTACATTGGGACATTCTTTTGGAATAAAAAATCCAAAAAAGTCCTCTTTGACAAATTCAATATTATCAAAATCCTTATTGATTGCCGCACTTACCATTGCTCTTGTATATTTTAGTGAAATTCTTTCACCAATTCCATAGGGACCGCCTGACCATCCCGTATTAAGGAGATATACAGTTGTATTATACTTATTGATCTTTGCCTTTAGCATCTCAGCATATCTCTGCGGATGCAGCATCATAAATGGTGCACCAAAACACATTGAAAAGGTCATCTCTGGTGCCACTATGCCTCTTTCTGTTCCTGCAAGTTTACTTGTATAACCCAAAACAAATTGATACATTGCCTGCTCAGGAGTAAGACGGGAAATCGGAGGCAATACACCAAATGCATCTGCTGTAAGAAATACAACTGTGTTTGGATGATTTCCCATACCCTTAAGAACAGCATTGGGAATAAAATATATGGGATATGCTGATCTTGTGTTTTGTGTGTATTTATAATCAGTATAATCAGGATCTCCTGTTTTATCATCCAAAACAACATTTTCAAGAAGAGAACCGAATTTGATTGCATCAAATATCTGCGGTTCATTCTCTCTTTTAAGATTTATTGTTTTTGCATAACATCCGCCTTCAAAATTGAATATGCCATTTTCACCCCATCCATGTTCATCATCACCAATAAGCTGTCTGGTAATATCAGCAGAAAGGGTGGTTTTTCCTGTTCCTGATAAACCAAAGAATAGAGAGGTATTACCTGTCTCATCTGTATTTGCCGAGCAATGCATTGGAAAGATATCCTTAAATGGCAAAAGATAATTCATTGCAGAAAATACTGCTTTTTTGATCTCTCCAACATAGGATGAACCGGCAATAATAATAATTTTTCTCTTTAGATCCAAAGCAATATATGCTTCTGAGTTTACCTTGTCCCTTTCAGGAATTCCCTTAAAACCGGGTGCACATATTACCTGAAACTCCGGCTTGAAATCCACTAATTCCTTTTCTGTTGGTCTAAGAAACAGATTTCTTGAAGCAAGGTTCTGGGCAGCATATTCATTAATAACTCTAAGTGGAACTCTGAACTTAGGGTCTGCTCCAACATAACCATCAAATACAAATAGATCCTTGTTCTGTAAATATGAAACAAGTAATGATTGCAAATAATCAAAGTGTTCTCTTGTAATTCCCTTATTTGCTTTACCCCAATTAATGTGTTCATGTGTAAAATCATCATCAACAATAAATCTATCATTTGGGGAACGACCGCTGTATTTGCCTGTATTTACAACAAGAGCACCATTTGATGCTAATTCACCTTCATTCTTTCTAAGAGCAATTTCTACAAGTTTTGAAGGGGACAAATTGCGGAATATCTGAGTGGAATTTATTATACCTAAAACATCAAGATTTAAATTATTCATTTAAAAACCTCCTTATAAAAAAAGTAGTATAACATAGAGGCAATGTTTGTAAAGGGGGGAAAGAGAAATTACGGTAGATACAGCATTAAAATTATCCAAATACTTTGGAAATTCGGCAAAATTTTGGCTGGGTTTACAGGTAGATTATAATTTAGAGGAACAAAAAGAAAAAATGTATAACATTATTGAACAAATTACAGTTTGTTCATAATATTCTATGATTTTATTCTTCCCAAATTTAATAAAAAATTTTAAAAATACCATTGACAAGGACCGATAAATATATTAAATTAATTATAAAGTATGAATAAGCAAGATACGGAACAATTTGTTAAACAAACAATCCGGTTATACGAAGTAATAAGAAAGGCAAAACTAATAAGCTGGACAACTTGGGATTCTGAACAGATATATTGGATTGTATTCCCCAATCATATAATGTATGAGGATTTTTTTAAATTCATAGATGAACCACATGATGAATTAAATGTGATTGGAGAAAAATATCAGGAAATTGCTTTTATACGATTGGCTTGGGAAGAGAATTAAGGAGAAGTAAACTGGTAACTTGTATGCTGGTACGCTATTGAATAAAGAGGAAAAAGAGTTTATTAAAATTGCCCAATACATAATATAATATATTCCATGATTTGTAATTTAGTAAGGACAGACCTATGTGTCTGCCCTCTTCTCCTTTCTTTTCGTGTCATTCCGCACTTGTTGCGGAATCCAGTATTTCTTTTCTGTTGTAGAGGTATATTCTTAGTAGGGGCGAACCTGTGTGTTCGCCCTTTTTTCTTTCGTGATCTCTATTATATTCTCAGTTGCATGATTTCTCAATTGAGAAATCATGCAACTGAGAAAAGCATATGTGGAAAATAGTATTAATAAATTCTTCGTTTCCAAATTTTTATATTATTTTAGACAATATATACTTATTTATTGAAACTCCTTCTTCTGCAGATTTTATTGTTAGTTCCCGATGAATTTCTGCAGGGACTCTTAATGTTAAATTGCCTTTAAACTTTCTTGAGCTAAATGATTCTGGAATTGATTCATTATTTTCTCTCATCCATTTTATTGATGCATATACTACTTTCTTTATTTCATGTAAAGCTTTATCCATTGTATGTCCGTGAGCTGATAGGGAAGGGAATTCCAAACATTTTCCTATATGGATTTTATCTTCTTCGGACCATTTAATTGTATAAGTATATTTTTCAATTTCTTTATTCATTTTTTTCCTCCAATCTGCAAATTGCTTTTAAAACATTTTTAACTTGATAAGGTTTAGCCATTTTGCCATCCCTTTGAATATTAATTCTTGGATCTCCTTTCCATGGAGTTTTAAAAATATGATGACTTCCTGTAATTCTGGGTTGTCCAAAATATTTAATACAAATATTCAAAAGATCATTAAATTTAACATTTTTTGGATTACTTAATGTTTTTTTATTCACACTAATATGATAGCAAATATGCTATCATATGTCAATGGCTTTTTTAAGTTCTTGGAAATGAAATCGTAGAAAGGAGAATGATATCTTACTCTTATTGTGCATAAGATATACAAATTAGTAAGGAGATTGAAGAACTCTGTTTGTAATAACAATAAAAAATCCGCATAGAATAAAATCTATGCGGATTTTATTTGTTTATTTTATACTATG
>JAUVJU010000086.1 GCA_030592285.1 Caldifarciminota bacterium | reverse complement strand
TCGGTAGGTTCGTAATTTTTGACAAAAATTAAAAAATATTTGTTTTACAAATTTTTTTGTTGCAAAAATGGCACGACCGTCCCTAATGATATTGACATTGGATTTTAGTATGTTATTATTTATAATATTTAAATAGTAAAGGAGAGATAAAATGTTCAGAGTTCTAGCAATGAATCCTGGTTCAACTTCCACAAAAATAGCTGTCTATGAAGATGAAAAACTTGCATTTAGTGAAACACTCAGACATAGTGAAGCGGAACTTGCACCATTTAATAAGATCAATGATCAGTATGATTTTAGAAGATCTGTAATTGAAAAAGTGCTAAGTGAGAATAATTATAAAATTGAAGATTTTGATGCATTTGTAGGTAGAGGTGGTCTCGTAAAACCAATTCCATCAGGCACTTACAGAGTTAATAAAAAAATGATACAGGACTTGCAGCATTCACCCATTGGTGAACATGCATCAAATTTGGGTGGTTTAACAGCCCATGCATTTGAAAATGAGACAGGTAAACCATCATATATTGTTGATCCTGTTGTTGTTGATGAAATGGATGATATTGCAAAGGTTACCGGTTTTCCTGAGATCAAGAGACATTCCATTTTTCATGCTTTAAATCACAAAGCGGTGGCAAGAAGGGCAGCAAAGGAATTGAATAAAGATTATAATGATATTAATCTTATTGTTGTGCATCTTGGCGGTGGTATATCGATTGGAGCTCATAAGAAAGGTAGAATTGTTGATGTAAATAATGCTTTAAATGGAGATGGACCAATTGCTCCTGAAAGAGCAGGTAGTATTCCTACATGGGATCTTATTGAATTTGCAAAAAACACTAAACTTGATGAAAAGGGATTAAGAAAACGCCTTGCAGGTAATGCAGGTATTGTTGCACATTTGAAAACAAATGATATGAGAGAAGTAGAAGATAGAGTTAAAGATGGAGATAAGCATGCTGCATTTATATATAAAGCAATGGCTTACAGTATTTCTAAATGGATAGGTGGAGCAGCAGTTGTATTGAATGGAGATGTTGAAGCAATTGTTATTACAGGCGGCTTGGCTTATGATAAGGACTTTATTGAATGGATAAAAGAAAGGGTATCATTTATTGCTGACATTATTATTTATCCAGGAGAAGATGAGATGAAAGCTCTTGCTATGGGTGCGATGAGGGTCTTAACAAATGAAGAAGAAGCAGGAGAATATATTTAATTATTTTAAGGAGGTAAAATGCTTGAAATAAGAATTCACGGAAGAGGAGGGCAGGGTTCAGTTATTGCATCAAAGATACTTGCCTATGCATTTGCCAAAGAAGGTAAATTCGTACAGGCATTCCCGGAATTCGGTGTTGAGCGAAGAGGAGCTCCTGTCGCTGCATTTCTAAGAGTGGCAGATAAACCAATTAATAGCAGATCAAAAATTTATAAACCGGGTCATCTTATTGTTCTTGAACCAACGCTGATTGCAGCGGTTGATATTACACAGGGTTTAAAACCGGGTGGATTTATTGTAATTAATTCCAAGAGAAGCCCCGAGGAATTTAAGGAAAAGGCAAAGGACTCAACAATTGCTACTGTTGATGCAAC
This sequence comes from Caldifarciminota bacterium, assembly GCA_030592285.1. GTDB lineage: Bacteria > Hydrothermota > 32-111 > 32-111 > 32-111 > JAUVJU01. The sequence continues at coordinate 6,852 of JAUVJU010000086.1, read as the reverse complement.
AGAGATTGCATTAAATAATAGACTTGGTTCAAAAGCAGCACCTATTGTTAATACAGCAATATTAGGTGCATTTGCAAAGCTTACAGGCATGGTGAAAATTGAATCCGTAATTGAGGCAATCAAAGAAGAAGTTCCCATTAAACCTGAAGAAAATGCTCAGGCTGCTCAGCAGGCATTTGACAAAACAATTATTTAATAAGGAGCTGTTATGATGAAAAAGGATGGAGACAAAATAATATTTGAAAATGCAGCTGATTTGCCGGATATGGCAAAATCAATGGGTACTACAAGATTTAATAAAACAGGTACATGGAGAAATGAAAGGCCAATAGTAGATACAGACAAATGCACTGGCTGCGGAATTTGCTGGAAATATTGTCCGGATATGTCAATATTAGAAGATGAGAACGGAAAGGCAGCAATTGATTATGAATTCTGTAAGGGCTGTGCAATTTGTGTGGAAGTATGTCCTGTTAAGGCCATAAGCATGGTAGAGGAGGAAAAATGAGTAAGCAAAAAGTAATGATGGGAAATCATGCTCTTTCCTATGGAGCAGTTGTATCAAAGGTTAATGTGATATCTGCATATCCTATTACTCCTCAAACTCAGGTTGTTGAATTATTATCTGAACTTTGTTCTAATGGTGCACTTGATTCCGAATTTATAAAAGTGGAATCCGAACATTCTGCAATGGCTGCCTGTATTGGTGCTTCTGCAGTAGGAGCAAGGACATTTACTGCTACATCTGCTCAGGGACTTGCCTTGATGCATGAAATGCTTCATTGGGCAGTAGGGGCAAGAACACCGGTTGTTATGGGAAATATTAACAGATCAATGGGGCCACCATGGACAATATGGTCAGAGCAGACAGATTCACTTTCTCAGAGAGATACCGGATGGCTTCAGATATATGCTTCTTCAAATCAGGAAGTTTATGATTCTGTTCCTATAGCATTTAAAATAGCAGAACATAAAAAGGTTCAGCTTCCTGTAATGGTAGTTCTTGATGCTTTTTTCCTATCTCATACTTCAGAAAATGTGATGATGATGGATTTGGATAAAGCAGAGACATATTTACCAAAGTATAAACCAAAACATAAATTAGATGTAAATGAACCATATACTTTTGGTGCATTAACAACTCCTGAATGGTATTATGAATTAAGATATAAAATCCAAAAAGCACATGAAAATGCAATTTCCGTAATTGAGGAAGCACAATCAGAATTTAAAGATATGTTCGGCAGGGAATATGGACTTGTTGAAGAATATAAAACAGCAGATGCAGATACAATTCTTGTTGCTATTTCAACAGCAGCATCAACTGCAAAAGATACTGTTGATGAATTAAGGGAAAAGGGTGTAAAGGCAGGACTTCTAAGATTACGCTTTGTAAGACCATTCCCATTTAAGAAGGTTCGCGAGGTTTTATCTTCTGCAAAGAAAATATTGGTTCTTGATAGGAATTTATCCCCTGGAATTGGCGGAATAATATTTCAGGAAATTAAGTCCGCAATGTATAATGAATCCAATAAAGCACCTATATATGGTTTTATTGCAGGTCTTGGAGGCAGAGACATTACAACCGAAACAATTCATAATATATTTGAAGAGGCAGAAAAACAGGATCCAAAAAATATTATTTGGATGGAGGTGAAAGCATGAAATATACAATACCAAAAGAAGAACTGGTGCATCCAGGACATCTTGCATGTCAGGGATGCGGTGGTGCATTGGCAATGAGAATAATGCTTAAAACATTAGGAAAAAATACTATTCTCACCTTTCCCGCATGCTGCTGGTCAGTGATTGATGGTCCTTTCCCATACTCAGCAGTTAAAGTACCTCTTTTCCATACTGCATTTGAAACAGCTGCAGTTGTTGCATCAGGAATAAAAGCAGCTCTTAATAGAGTTGGTGATCCCAAAACAAATTCAGTTGCCTGGGCAGGTGATGGTGGAACATTTGATATAGGTATTCAGGCATTATCGGGTTCTGCAGAAAGAAATGATGATATGTTCTATTTTGTTTATGATAATGAGGCATATATGAATACAGGTATTCAAAGATCTTCTGCAACACCAAAGGGTGCATGGACAACTACAACTCCTGTAAATCATCCAAAAGCAACTCCGAAAAAGGATATATTAGCAATTATGGCTGCTCACAAAATTCCATATATTGCAACAGCATCAATAGCATATCCTGAGGATTTTACAAGAAAATTGGAAAAAGCAAAAGAAATTAAAGGTTTTAAGTTTTTTCATATCTTTGCACCATGTCCTCCGGGATGGAGAGCAAATCCAAAGGACACTATTACTTTGGCAAAATTGGCTGTTGAAACAAAATTATTCCCACTTCTTGAAATTGAAGATGGAGAAAAATATACAATAAATCTGCCAAAAAAGGATAAAGGGAAACCCATTGAGGACTATCTCAAATTACAGGGTAGATTTAAACATTTGAAAGAGAATGATATTAAGGAGATGCAGACATTTATTGATAAAAAGTATAATAGATTAAAAATACTTGAAGAAATTTCACAGTAAAAAAGGAGCCGCAAAAGCGGCTCTTTTTTATATTATGGAGAATAGATGAAAATAGGAGTAATGGGACTATCACATTCAGGAAAAACAACTGTATTCAATGTTCTTACAGGACTTAATATTAATCCTACAGAACATATGAAAGAGAAATATTTTCTTGGTTCAGTATTTGTTAATGATAAAAGGATTGATTTTCTTAGTAAGCATTATAATCCCAAGAAAACAACTTATCCTGAAATACAATTTATTGACTATAATATAAGATCACAGGAAAGTAAGTGTTTAAGTCCGGAATATGTCGCAAAACTAAGGGAATGTGATGCAATTTTAAAGGTTATAAGAGCATTTGAAAATGATATTTATCCTCCTGCAACAGGTGCATTATCACCTGATAAAGAACTTGAAGAAATGGATGATGAAATTATTCTAAATGATATTCTAACAATAGAAAAGCGGCTGGAAAAATTGAATAAGGCAAAACACAAATTATCAAATGCAGAAAAAAATGAGTTTACAATACTTGAGAAATTTTTATCAATACTTAATAATGGGGAGTTCCTATATAAGCATGAAATGACACCTCCTATGATCATTATTGCCAAGAATTATGGATTATTAACATTTAAATATGAAATAGTTATTATTAGTTCAGATAGTGTTGATTATAAAATGAGCAGTGAATTGAAAAATAAATTGGAGTCCACGAAAAGGGACTATGCCATTATTTCTGCTCTTGAAGAATTGGAATTATCTGAACTTGATGAGGAATCAAAATTGGAATTTGCAAGTGAAATGCATATAAATGAATTTGCAAAGGAAAAAGTAGTAAAACAGTTTTATTATGGATTAAACCTTATTACATTTCTGACAACAGGTGAGGATGAGGTTAAGGGCTGGACAATTAAAAAGGGAACAATTGCCCAAAAGGCAGCAGGGAAGATCCATTCAGATATTGAGAGGGGATTTATAAAGGCACAGGTGGTGAGCTTTGAAGATTTTGAATCAGCGGGTTCAATGAAGGAATGTTCTAAGCAGCATTTTATGCGTCTTGAGGGTAAGGAATATATTGTTAAGGATGGGGATCTTATTGAATTTAAATTCAATGTGTGAATTTTTTCATTATAATTAATTATCTTTTCCTTTTTTCTTTTCATTTCTTTCCTTTTTATCTTTTCTTCTTGGCATGCCTATGGCATGCTACCTCACACAATCAAATAAATGTAGGGGCGAACCTGCGTGTTCGCCCATTATTAGGGCACGGCACGCCATGCCCCTACGAAGAATACATTGATGAATTATTATACGCAGTTGCATATTCTGAATAATTTGAAGAATATATTGAGCATTGATAATTATATTCTTTTCTCGACATGCCTATAGCATGCTACTTCACATATTTAAAAGTATTATCATAGATAGAACATAAAAAAAAGCCGCATTAATGCGGCTTTTTAGGGAGATATATATAACTAGGATTATTCAATTGGAGCTGGTACCTTATCCTTTTTATTATTATGTATATAGATTCTTGTCCCGAATTTTGTGAGTACCATCATTCCTATTGCATAAGTAACAACAATATACCATTGAATAAATGCAATTATTCCAAATATTGTTTCTAACCATTCAATGCCAATCCATCCACTAAGTTTGGAGAAAAATGGAAATATTGATAATACTGCAAAACCAATAAATAGATTCATTGAGAAATGCTTATCTGTCTTTTTGAATTCTTTTAATATAAATTTACCAATAATTTGCATAATAATTATTGCTCCTATAAATATACCCAGAAAAACAATAAGAATGAATACAGGTATAAATGGAATACCAATAATACTGATTGTTAATACAATGATTGCCGGGATAAATAGAATTTCTGAAAAAATACCTATAAGAAAGGTTCTTAAAGGATTATTAATAATGGTATCTTCACACCTTGAGAATTTTTTAAACAGAAGAAGAACAAGGCAGCCTAATAAGAATATTGAAATAAATTTTGCAATTGAACTAATAAGTGAAGCAATAGTAAATCCCTGTTCAATTTTACTTACATTGTATCTAAGACCTGCCAGTTTATTAAAAGGTCCCCAATTGATACTAACAACAGGACCGCTTAGTGAAACACTATCATGCATATCAACAAAACTGCCTATTGAAACAAATTCACCATCAACAATTGTATTTGAGTCAATTCTGCCACTTGACCCAATAATTACCAAATCACCGGTAATATGTCCATTAATATAAACCAATGCTCCAATACCTACAACATCTCCATCAACCATGCCCCGAACATCTAAATTACCGCCAATTGTAATTAGATCATCCGTGTAAATTGAGTCCTCTTCAAGTGTAATATCATTATTGAATTTTTGTTCAATATTAACTTTTGGTTCTACAATTTCTTTAATCTCATTCGTATCAAAATCATCTGCCATAATAGATGCTGCACAAATGATTAATAGAAATGCCATTAATATTAATGATAATAATTTTTTCATATTTTATCTCCTTTTTTAATTTCCTTTTTCAAAAAAATGCCTGATGGAACAACAATTGATAGAGCAATGATTGGAATTATTATAGAATATATCATTAGATTGGTGTCTAATTCCTGTATTACAATTGATGATTTAGCAATAATATTAAATAGTATAAGAATAACATTTTTACTATGTGTCCATATAAAATCAATTGATGATTGCCCGAATTTAACAAGCATCACAATAGTAGTTATTAATGAATAACTGAAAAGAATAGGTAAAGCATATACAAATCGTGACCGCTTCTCAGGCTTAATGTATTTGATGATTTCCATGATCTTATCTTTTCTACTTTGAATATATGGAGTATGCATATTATGAATATCATTTATTAAGCTCTTTTCCATTTGAAATGCTTTCCTGAATTCAGGATCTGTTTTAAGCATTTCATTTAATTCTATTTCTTCACTCTCATTTAGCTCTTCATCAAAGTACTTTTCTAAAATTTTCCATTTCCTATCCATTTTGCACCTCTTGTATGGTAAAATAATCCATTTCTGACATTATTTCCCTTAATTTGGATTTTGCTCTGTATAGATTTACCCTTATACTTTTCTCTGATATTTTCATAATACTGCAAATTTCAGGGTTTTTATACTGTTCATGATACTTTAAATATAGCAGTGTCTTATCCTTTTCATTTAATCTTTCCATTGCTTCATCTATTTTTGATGATGTTTCCTGCTTCTCCATTTTGTTTCCATCTGTATAGGAAAAGGCAGAAGGATTGACCTCATCAATGTTTACTATGCTCCTTTTTCGCCTTAAATAATCAATTGTGTGATTGCGGGCTATTTGAAGAAGCCAGTATTTGAAAGAATACTTGGCATTGTATGATGATAACTTCTTATAGCATTTAATAAATACTTCCTGAGTTAGATCCTTTGTTGTTTCAACATTATTAACCATTGAGTATATTATGCTATTAAGCAGCCGTTCATACTGGTCAACAATTTCAGAGAAACAATTAATGTTACCTGATAGAATGTCTTTTACTATTTCAGTATCTTTTCTGACACTTGCCTCCATCTTTATTACTTATACGAATTATATAGCAAAATGTATCACAATAAAACAGAATAATAAATTTAATTATTTATATAAGTATGAACAGATTAAGCCATATCCACACAATCAAACATATTGGTAAGCGATTCTTATAACTACTTATTCTTAATAGTGATAGTTATTTAGGATAAATAAGGAAATATGAATGAGTTGGAGTATGTCAATTTATTTAGACAATATGTAAATCAATATTGACATATTTGAGTAAAGTTGTAAAATATTATAAACAATATGAATGATGTGGTAAATTCACTATCAATTATTGATCTGGAAACTGGAGATTAGTATGAAAAAAATATTTTTATTATCAATAATATTATTAATAAGTATAATATCATATTCCCAGATTATTGAGGAATTGGGGACATGGGAGTATGGACCAACAGAGGCAATAGCGGTTAAGGATAGTGTGGCATATATCAGCAGTGGTAGTTATCTATGGGTACTTGATATAAGCGATGAAAGTAATCCAACACTAATAGATGAAATAAAATTAGAGAACTATATTAATTATATTAGACGAATAGGGAATTATTTGTATGTTACAAAGGAAGATACATTACTAAATATATATGATATACATACTTCTAATAATCCAGTATTGGTTAATCAACTAGAAGGATACTATAAATGGGATGATTTAACTATATATGATGATACAATATTTTTGGGTTCACAGAATGGAGGAACAT
>JAUVJU010000016.1 GCA_030592285.1 Caldifarciminota bacterium | reverse complement strand
TTTCAAAGAATTGATCTTAGAGAACAGGTATTGGATTTCCCCCCTCAGCCTGTAATTACCAAAGACAATGTAACAATGTCCATTGATTCAGTTATTTATTTTCAGATTGTTGACCCAAAGAGATCTGTTTATGAAATAACCGATCTAATGATAGCAATTGAAAAATTGACAATTACTACATTAAGAAATGTTATTGGTGATTTAACTCTTGATGAAACACTTATTTCAAGAGGAAAGATTAATTCGGAACTTCAGATTATTCTTGATGAAGCAACAGATAAATGGGGAGTAAAGGTAAACAGGGTTGAACTGAAAAATATTAATCCGCCGGAAGAGATTGAAGAAGCAATGACAAAGCAGATGAAAGCCGAAAGAGAAAAAAGATCAGTCATTTTACTTGCTGAAGGTGATAAACAATCCAGAATATTAAGAGCAGAAGGTGAAAAGGAAGCAGCGATTAAGAGTGCGGAAGGTAAAAAGGAAGCACAAGTACTTATTGCTGAAGGAGAAGCAAAGGCAATTGAGAATGTGTTTGGAGCAATTCATGAAGGAAAGGCGACAAAAGATGTTATTGCAATAAAGTATTTAGAAACATTAGAAAAAATTGCTGATGGAAAATCATCAAAGGTATTTTTACCCTATGAAGCATCAGGATTTTTATCATCACTTGGTTCAATAAAAGAAATTTTCAATAAGGATTTAAATGCAGGAAAACCAGAAAAAACAGAATAAGATTATTTCATTTATTTATCTTATTCGTCTGAATAATACATTAATATCTATTCTATCATTAATAGTAGCAATTTATATTGGAAACAATCTATTTGAAACGCATAAATTAATTTTTGCAATTTTAACTATATTTTTCCTATCATCAGGTGGGAATATGATCAATGATTATTATGATATTGATACTGATAGAATAAATAAGCCGCAGAGACCCTTAATAGCTGATTCATATAATCTAAGATCTATTTTCAGATTTTCAATAGTTATGCTTATAATTGGAATTATATTTTCTGCATTTATTAGTCCTTTTACTCTAATAATTGCATTTGTTGCATCAATTCTATTATTTTGTTATTCAAAATATTGCAAAAGAATGCTTTTACTGGGCAATTTTGTTATTGCATTTCTTGCAGGACTACTATTTATCTATGGTGCACTGATAGCAGATAATATTGTTGCCGGGATATTCCCGGCAATACTTGCATTCTTAATTACCTTTGGCAGGGAAATCACAAAAGACATTGAGGATTATGAGGGTGATAAGGAATCGGGAATGCATACATTACCCATTGTTGTAGGTAAGCAAAAGGCATTTATTATTGCTGCAATGACTTTCCTTATACTTATAGGTCTTTCATTTGTTCCATATTTTATGGGTATATATAATAGATGGTATTTTTTCATTATTGTATTTGGAGTGGATATTGTACTATTAATACTATTAATTATGTTTTATCTATTTGATGATATCAAAACAAAGAGATTTGTTAATAATTATATTAAATATGATATGATAATTGGCTTATTAGCAATAATAATGGGAATGAAATAATGTTTCAAACAATTATACTTGGTATTATTCAGGGATTAACCGAATTTTTGCCTGTTTCAAGTTCAGGACATCTTGCTGTTTTTAGTAAAATATTTGGATTGGAATCAAATAATCTATTCCTTGAAACAGCAATGCATTTTGGCACATTATTATCTTTGCTTATCTTTTTCAGAATAAAAATATATAACACTATTAAATATGCATTTAATGAAGTAAAGGAAAGATCAATTGAAAAGGATAATTTGAAATTCATTGGCTATGTGATTATTGGAATATTACCTGCAGCAATAGTTGGACTATTATTATATGATTTTATAAACAAGGCATTTGATAATATGATCTTTGTTGGAATTATGTTCCTTGTTACAGGTGGAATTCTTTTTGCAACAAAATTTCTTGAAAAGAAAACCAATAAAATAAATATTAAAAACTCATTATTTGTAGGTATAATGCAAATATTTGCATTGCTTCCAGGGATATCACGCTCAGGAATAACAATATCATCCGGTGTATGTTCAGGAATGAGCAGGGAAAAGGCAGCGGATTTTTCTTTCTTTATGGCAATGCCATTAATACTAGCAGGTTTTATAAAGGAATTCATTGATACAGATATGAATCTTTCATTAGAAATAATAATGGGAATTATTGCATCATTTATATCCGGTTATATAGCTGTTTATGTATTATACAAAATATTGAAATCCAGAAAATTTTATATGTTTGCATATTATCTTTTACCTATAGGTATTGCTGTTATCATTTTCGGTATATTAAAATGATAATTGTTCTATCAGACACACATAATTATCAAAAATTATCCAATAACCTTGTATCAAAGTATAGAAATAATAGTATTGATGCAATTATTCATTGCGGTGATGTTACGGATTTTTCATTATTTGAATTATATGCAAAATTGACGAAAAATATTTATTATGTAAAAGGGAATAATGATAGATTGGATCTTGATACTGCTAAAATATTAAGGGATAATGGTGTTTTATTTTCTATTCAGCCATTTGAATTCCATATTGAACATTATGGTTATTTTGTAATTATGCATGAACCATACTTTATTGAGGAGTATCAAAGGAAAAGACATATTGATTATATTTTATATGGGCATACACATATTGTTTTAAATACAATAAGGAATAATAAAAAAATAATCAATCCGGGTTCATTCTCACATTTATTATATATGCGGTCTACCTATGCAATTATTGAAATGGATGGAAGCGTGAATATCAAAAAGGATATCCATTAGTAGGTATATTCTGAATAATTTGAGGAATATATTGAGGGCTTGACCTGTCCACCAAAACATTACCGTAGAGGCGGTTCGTGAACCGCTTTCTTATTTTGTCTTCTTCAATAATATATTGACATAATATATTTATTTCATATAATAAAACCCTATGGAGGATTAGTCTAATGGTAAGGCAGCGGATTTGAAATCCGCCGGCGTTAAAACCTTGGGGGTTCGAGTCCCTCATCCTCCGTTTTTTAACCTAAGCAGGATTCCAGGGGACGGTGGTTGAAAATGTTGAAAAAGTAGATGAGAAATGTTGGATGCGGGATAAAGAGTATGAGGCAGTAATCCTTCGACTTCGCTCAGGATGAAACAGAAAATACTGGATGCCGTATCAAGTGCGGCATGACCCGAGAGGAGAAAAGAAAAAGAAAAGAGTGAATGCTGATAATCCTTTGGCGATGCTCAGGATTTTCAGGATGACACATCCAGAGCGGATTTGCAATGACCGAAAGAAGGGTAGACACATCGGTCTGCCCCTACAAATGGCTAAATTGCAATCAACTGCTAAATGGTATTGACAGGGAATCTAATAAAAGTATAATATTATTAGAATTGAATCTAATAATATTATAATAGATGGGGTAATTATGATAAAAAGGCAAATGGGTGATCAGATTAAAAAGAGGATGTTCAAGGGAAAATCAATTATCCTGATTGGTGCAAGACAGGTTGGAAAAACTACTCTAATAGAGAATATATTATCTCAATATAATGGAAATTATATTTCCTTGAATGGTGATGAAAGTGATGTTCGCCAGATTTTATCCAATACTACATCTACTGAATTGAGAAGAATAATTGGAAAAAAGAAAATTGTTTTTATTGATGAGGCACAGAGAATAGAAAATATTGGACTTACAATTAAGATAATAGTTGATCAGATTAAGAATGTACAGGTTATTGTATCAGGTTCATCTATACTTGAATTAGCAGATAGAATTAAGGAACCACTAACAGGTAGAAAATACAATTTTGAACTTTATCCTATAAGTACTAAGGAGCTAATAAATCATCATGGGTTATTGGAAGAAAAAAGGTTGTTACCGTATCGTCTTATTTTCGGATATTATCCAGAGATTGTGAGTAAACCCGGCGAAGAAATAGAATTATTGAAATTATTAACAGATAGTTATTTATATAAGGATATTCTATCTATGGGTGGAATAAAAAAACCTGTAATTTTGGAGAAACTTGTAAAAGCATTGTCTTTTCAAATTGGTAATGAAGTGTCATATAATGAATTAGGACAAATAGTTGAAGCGGATAAACAAACAATAGAAAAATACATTGATTTATTAGAAAAGACATTTGTTGTTTTTAGATTGAATGCATACAGCAAAAATGTAAGAAATGAATTGAGGAAGGCAAAAAAGATCTATTTCTATGATAATGGAATCAGGAATGCTGTAATTAATGATTTTAGAATATTACCAAATAGACAGGATATTGGAGCATTATGGGAGAATTTTATAATTAGTGAAAGAATAAAAAAATTACATTATGAGAATTCTTCAAGAAAACCATATTTTTGGAGAACTACGCAAAGACAGGAAATAGACTATATAGAAGAAGTTAATAATAAGTTGTATATTTATGAAATCAAATGGAATCCAAAAAGGAAATATATATTTCCAAAAACATTTATAAAGAATTATTCTATAGAAGAAAAAAAGATTATTAATAATGCTAATTATATAGAATTTGTTCAATAGAATTCCAGGGGACGGTGCGATAAAAGATTTTGTTGACTTCTATGTTTATTAGGAATATACTTAAAGTTAAATTAGGAGGTATTGATGAAAAAGTATATATGTAATGCATGGGTAATTGTATTGATTTTATTTTTTTCATGCAGTGTGGATCGTTCACCCATTGAAGAGGCAAAGAAGCTATTTGATGATGGTGAGCCTATTAAGGCATATGAAACTGTGAAGGCATTTCATAATGTACATCCTAATGATGGTGAAGCACTTTTCTATCTTGGTCGTTATTTGCATTTTATCCAGTATGACACAGGCAAAAGGGTATACAATGAAATAGTATCTGATTCCATTATTGATTATCTAGATCAGTCAGTTGCCATTACAGATACAATTGGTAATGCGTTCTACTACATAGGTGTGGAGTACGGCGTCAGGGGACATTATGCATTTTTTGAAGGAGATACTATCAAGGTAAAAAAGGGATTTTCACTGGGCAGAGAGAAAGGTGGATATCCGAACTGGCTGCTTGAATTTGCAAACAATATATTCCTCTCATGTGATTCCAATGCAATTTTATTTACAGGTGGCGATGCTGAAGCTAATACGCTGTGGTATTTACAGGCAGTAAAGGGTATAAGGCGTGATGTTTCTGTGCTCCCTCTGGGGTTGCTCTCATTTCCACCATTTGTTAAATTTATTAAAAAGGGTATAGATGGTTTCTTCCGTGCTGTGCCAATAACAATGAATGACACAGAGATTGATTCTTTCGCATACAGGTATTTTGATAAAGACATTGCGGTTCTTGAAGTGAGCAGTGCAATGAAGGATAAATATTCCCTGGATGATGATTATATAATGAAATGGTCTCTCAATCCTGAATATGTGTTTGACGGCAAAGAAATAATTACTCCAGGCACAGGAATATTACTTAATATATTGTCCAATAATAACTGGGAGAGACCTGCATATTTCACATTAGCATCAATGCCCAACTTGAGAGCATCAATGGATGATTATCTACATCTGGAAGGCTTATGCTACAGGATAATGCCAATAGATGTCAATGATAACAGAATTGATGTGGATTTCACTGCATCACTAATAATGGATACTGCACATATAAAGTACTATCCTCAGCTAAGGGAGCATTATATGCCCAGATGTAGTATGGTCATGTCCGTGTATACTGGACTTTTAGTGCAGGTTTACAAATACTACAAAGAACATGATATCCCACAGAAAGCCCAAGAGACAGCTGTATTCATAAAACAGTATCTGGACATTGGTGTACTTGAATTCCCAGCATCAATAAGGGAAGCAATAGACAGTATGTAAATTATATGATTCCAGGGGACGGTGGTTGAAAGAGTAGAAAAATTGCAGAAGTACGCTAGTGGAGACCCTTCGACTACGCTCAGGGCGTGACCCTTCTGCAGATAAGAGCAAGAGGGCACGGCACGCCGTTCCCCTACAATAAAGATGGATTCAATATATTTTTCAAATTATTCGGAATATGCCTTCGCAGGAATGACGGAAAAAGAAAGAAAAGAAAGATAAGATACTTCACCCTTCGGTAAACTCAGGGCTGGCGGGTGGTGCGAGGAGAGTTTCCAGGATGACCCTTCGATTGCACTCAGGGCAGGCAGAACAAGAGGGCGGTTCACGAACCGCCACTACGGGAGATAGGATGGATCCCGTATTCCACCTCACCACAGCGAGTCCCTGACCAGGCGGACTTTCAGCAGGGTGAAATGCAAATATGCAATTAAGAGGGCAAGCACAGGGGAATTGACCGTACAAAGAAGGGGAAAAAATGAATCCCTGCATTGAAGCAGGGATTCGGTGGTAGAAAAGAGATCTAGAGATAGATATGTATGAAATCTATTCTTTATTTAATGATGCCTTTCCATTAGATGTCTTTATCATTACATTGAATTTTGGTTTACCAATAATTGCTTCAATATAATTTTTCTTATTAACCTTGTAATCCGGGTCAATTCCATTTATTGATACCTTTCCGGTTAATGATTTGAGGATTACATTAATATCAGGTTTGTTCTTTATGAATATTTTGATACTGCCATTACTTGATTTGATCTCTGAATTATTCTTGATATTTCCAACATGGATTTCAATATCTCCATTTGATGTTTTGACACTATTAATTGATAATGATTTCAAAATCTTGATATCACCATTACTCGTAGCTGCATCAATAATACCGTCAATGTTTTTTAGTTCAATATCGCCATTTGATGAACCTGTTTGTATATTTCCACTTGAACCATTTACTGATATATCACCATTTGATGTTTTAATTGATGATACATGAACATTTTTAGGAATAAAAATATCAAAACTTACTGATAGATTCTTTACAATCATTTTCTTGAAAACGGACTTAACTATTAGTTTATTGCCTGATTTATTTGTTACAATTTCTGCATTTTTAAGTTCTGATTCCTTTTTCGCTCTTTTACTGTATATTACTCTAACAAAATTCTTATTCCATGATTGTACTGCAATATCACCATTTGAAGTTGCTGCAGTAATGTTTTTAATGCCCTTGAATTCAATCTCATCTGTTTCATAAAAGTAACCACCCTTTTTATAAGTATTTGCAGCGAATATTAATATACAGAGCATACAAATGATTGTTGAAATAAGTATTTTTTTCATAATTAGCCTCCTTACTTAGAAAGAAATATTATTCATCATTGTTGAACAATGATTTAAAACAAAAACAGGAAAGCCAATGATTAGAACACCAGCAATAATTATTCCTGTGTTTGAAATTTTCTGATTATTTTCTATGTTAAACATTTTGTCCTCCGACTGTTATGATTTAATGATAATACGGATATTTCATGGAAATGTTACAGATAATTAACTTATTCTTGACATTCATCATTATTTGAATAAAATACGATAAATGCCGGAGTGGTGGAATTGGTAGACACGCCGGTCTCAAAAACCGGTAGTAGTAATACTGTATCGGTTCGATTCCGATCTCCGGCATTTAAGTGATTGATATTTTGGAATTTCAATGTATAATAATAAAATGGAAATCAAATCTTTAAAATCAAAAAGATATCTTTTTTATACCATATTGCTTACGCTTATAATTATTGATGTATTATCAATAAATTATTTTTCCCGTCTTATACAAATCAATAATGAGTATCTGCATACAAATAAATATGAGATCATTAATAATTACAATTTATTATTGGAAAAATTTTCAAAGACAAGTTCTGACCCAATAACAATGGTGAAAATAAAACAACATGAATTAAGGGATTTTCTAAGAGCATCTGGTTGTAATGAATATGCTATGATTGATCCGGGAATGAATATTATATTAAGTTCAGATGGTTTTGATCTAACAAAAGCATTATATTTGAATTTGGAATCGGTGAAGAAAAAGAATTTAACAATGCGATACTATTATGGGAATCATGATGTTTATATTAATAAACATATATTTAGTAATAAAAGAAGTATATATTATGTATTTATGTTCAAAACCGATATAAGTATTATTCAAAATAAGATCAAATCTTATTTTATTTTTAAAATCATTATTTTTATTTGTATTATTATTATAGGTATAATGCTTGTTAGGGCATTGGAGGATCCGTTAAGGAATATATCATATATTGCAAAAAAGCTTGGTATAAAAATTGATAGTGATAATTCAGAGCATATTACCCGTGTGTTTAAGGATAGTATAGAGGAGATTGTAAGGGTGAATGATGAAGAGAGGGCATTAAATGGTGATATTCATAAAAAACTTGAAAATATGGAAAGTGAAATTGTTAAAAAGGAGGGACTACTTCAATTAAGCGGTATGAGCAGTGGATTGGCTCATCAAATAAATAATAATCTTGCATCATTAAAGGGAATTCTTCAGATTGCCAGAAAAAAGGGTGATATAGATAAATTTGAAATTGTTGAATATGAGATTAATCACCTGATTTGCTT
Source organism: Caldifarciminota bacterium (assembly GCA_030592285.1). Lineage (GTDB taxonomy): Bacteria > Hydrothermota > 32-111 > 32-111 > 32-111 > JAUVJU01. Next base: position 16,645 of record JAUVJU010000016.1, on the reverse strand, counting down.
AACAGGAAAATTTCTTGAATTTTCTGCAGATAGTAGTGAGGTTTACAAACAGAATATTGATATAATTCCGCTTATTAATCAAAGTGCAGAAAAAACAGGAGTTAAAATAAATATTGAGTATCCTGATTATGATGTATTTATTAATTCTGACCCAATATTATTGGAGCAGATATTTTTTAATATTTTTGATAATACGGCTAAATATGCTGAAAAGGCGGTAAGTAATATAAACATCAGTGATTTGCCCGGCTATATTAGAGTAAGTATGAAGGACTTAGGACATGGTTTTCCTGAAGATATTCTGAATAATCCATATAAACCATTTTCCGATACTGCAAAGGGTTATGGGCTTGGTATTCCTACAATTATGAAGATTGCCAATGTTTTGAATCATAAATTGTCTATTAGTAATTACTCTGGTGGAACAGAGGTAACAATAATATTTAATAAATATGAAAAAAATCCTAATAGTTGAAGATAATCCATCATTCAGATTGTTTCTGAAAGAATCATTGAATGAATTTGCATCAATTAAGGAGGCATCCAATCTTAATGAAGGTATGAAATGTGTGGAAGCAGAAAAATTTGATTTGATTATTTTGGATAATAAATTACCTGATGGAAATGGTATTGATTATGTTTCAGACATTATAAAGATCAATATTGAACAGAAAATTGTTATATTAACTGCTTATGCAGATATCCCTTTAGCAATAAAAGCAATAAAAAGCGGAGCAATAGATTTTTGGACTAAACCCATTGATTATGATGATCTAAGAAAAAGGGTGAAAAGGATTTTGGAATCATCAATACTGGAAACAGAACTTACAGCAATGATTGTAGGGGATTCTGATTATATTAAGGATCTAAGAAAAACAATTAAACATATTGCTTCAACGGATATTAATGTAGTTATTACAGGTGAAAGTGGAACAGGAAAAGGATTTCATTGCAAAAACAATTCACAGATTATCTATGAGAAATGCAATGAAATTTACCATTATTGACTGCAATACTATTAATAACACCTTATTTGAAAGTGAATTGTTTGGTTCATTAAAGGGAGCATATTCAGGTGCAGATGAAACAAGAGAAGGGAAATTGGAGATTGCGGATAAGGGAACTGTGTATTTTGATAATATTGATTCTTTAAATATTCAGATGCAGGGTAAGTTGATAAGATTTATTGAATCGGGAGAATTCTATTCATTGGGTGCATCAAAACCCAAGAGAGTGGATGTGAGAATAATTGCATCTGCTTGTAATAATTTGGAGATGCTATGTAAGCAGGGTAAATTCAGAAATGACTTATTTTTCAGATTAAATGTTTATCCTGTAAAATTATTGCCATTAAGAGAGAGAATGGATGATATTCATTCATTAATTGATGAAATATACAGATTGAAATCATCCATGCTTAATAAGGATTTTAATATAAGTAGTGATATGTATGAAAAAATGGAGCAGTATAATTGGCCCGGTAATATAAGAGAAATGGGAAATCTTATTGAAAGAGTAATAGTCAATCAGGATAAAATGATAATTAATGCTTTGCCTATATTTAACGATGAACGGGGATTAAAGGAAAAGGTGAAGGTTGTTACAAAGGAAATGGAGATAGAGGAAATAAAAAGTGCATTGATAAAAACGGCAGGCAACAAATCAAAAGCAGCAAAAATATTAAAGATCAGTTATAGAAATCTGCTTGATAAAATTAAGGAGTATGAAATCAATGAATGATTCAATATGTTTTAAAAATGTTTTATATTTTGATTATAGGCATGATGCATTGAATGGACCAATTGATATTTCAATAATAGATGGGAAATTATCATTTAAAAAAGAAGAGTGTGCAGAAACAATAGATGCATCTGATTATGTGATGATACCATCTTTTGCACAATTACATGTTCATCTATGTCAGCATTTATATAAGGGTATTGCAGAGGATGTATCATTATTTAAATGGCTTGAGGATTATATTTTTCCTTATGAAATGAATCTTGATCATAATACGCTAAAATTGTCGGCACAATTAGCATTATATGAATTAATTGATACAGGTACAACTGCGATTATGGATATGGGAACATTTAATAATCAGGAGGCATTATTTGAATCCATTATAGAGTCAGGCATTAGAGCATATTCCGGCAATGTATTAATGGATAGAAAGATTGGTAGATTTAGTAATGATCTAAAATCGTATATATCCTATTCAGAGGAAATGATCAAAGCATTTCATCAAAAGAATGGAAATATAAAATTCGCATTATGTCCAAGATTCTTGCCGGGCATTACTGATAATGCTATAAAAGCAATAAGGGATCTGCAGGAAAAACACAATCTTATAATTCATACACATGCTGCTGAAACAATAGAAGAAATTGAATTTACAAGAAGAACATATAATGCTGATAATATAGAAGTAATGAATACAATGCAGATATTAGGTGAAAACACAATAATTGCTCATGGTGTGCATTTAACAGACAATGAGATGAGATTACTAAAAGAGAGTAGGGCATATATTGCTCATTGTCCATCTGCCAATATGAAATTGGGTTCGGGTATTTCGCCAATTGATAAAATGATAAATAATGGTATCAATATTGGACTTGGTTCTGATGGTGCACCCTGCAATAATAACAATAATCAACTTTTTGAAATGCGTATTGCGGGTCTTTTACAGAAGGTCAAATTCGGATCTGAAAAAATGAAGGCAAATGAGATTATGAAAATGGCAACATATAATGGTTTTCAGGCAATGCATTTTAATGATTCGGGAATAATTGAACATGGAAAATCAGCGGATATTTTACTTATAAAAAGGGGAGGTATTCATAAATCACTTTATGAAATAAATCCAGCTGTAGCACTTATCTACTCATCATATGTTAATGATATTAAGTGGGTATTAAGTCAGGGTAAAGTTCTTAAAAGAAATGGTAATGTAACTGTATTTGATAATGAGGAATTGGAAGAAAAGAGAAAATGTTTTTTAAAAGACCTTTTTCCTGATAGGTTTTGATTCCTTCATTAATCCAAAGTCCACTAAATAATCTGCCTTAAATGATTTGATTGATATATAATTTATTAGATTTGGTATTGAGAAATTATAATCCTTAGGCATTCTTGGTATTTCAAGAATATAATTACCCTGTGGTAGATTTGAAAGAATGTAATATCCATTATTATCCGTATAGGTATAAACATTAGTATCCTGTAATTTCACTATAACACCGGAAATGCCGGGTTCATCATCATCCCTTAATCCATTTTTATTGTAATCATCAAACACAAAACCGGTAATTGAACTCATTTTAATAAGTGGAATATCAATATTAACTGTTCTGAAATTCCTTAGATTAATATAAAAATCTTTTTTAATATCAAAATATGCAGGCAATTTCCCTTTATCCATTTTCATATTGTATGTGCCTTCTTTCAGGAATTTGAATGAATACATACCATTTTTCCCTGTTGTTATCCTTATTGTATCATTCAGTGTAATAAGTGCATCTGGCACTGTTGATTCTCCTTTATCAAATACACCATTCTGATTCTCATCATAGAATACTCTGCCCTTAAGACAAGATAAGTGGAAATCCGTTAATCTGTTTCTTATGCTTAGATTTACAGCAAATCTTAAATACATTTGTTCCTGAAATCTCATATTTACTTGTGTTGTAAGAAAAACATTTTCAAATGCAAAGGAACTATTAAGATATTCTGAGATATATGTATCATTATTTCTTATGGAATAATCCGTACCAAACTCAATATCCCATATTTTATGCGGTGACCAGGAAATGAAACCTGAGTATCTGTAATAATTCAAATCATTTGCATTATTTAGATTGAATCTTAATCCTGTTCTTGTATTATTTGTAAAACAGTAATTAAGTGATACATTAGTATTCTGTCTTTTATAGATATTATCTGTTTGATTGGAATAACTTGCATTAATTGATAATGGTCCGAATCTTTTACCTGCATTAATACGCCATAATAAATTCTTCAGATCATTACTTTCAATATATCTTGAATAGTCAGCGGCAAAACTGATATGCGGAAGAAAAGGTATGCGTGTTGATATCTTTGCTCCAATCTTATCATATGAAAGTGAATCATTAGGAGAGTACTCTGTGATTTGATATAATGCATAAATTGATAATTCATCAGTGATCCTTAATCCTCCGGAGGCAACATTCATTAAAATACCTCTAATATAAGTCATATTGGATAATGATATATAATCCTGCGGTATGTATTCTCCGCGGAAATTCAAGGAAAGTCTATTAAAAGAGGAATTTATTTGATATCTGCCGCTTATTAATGAATATGAATCATTAAATGAATGATAATCACTTTTCCTTATATCAAATCCCAATCTTACTATTCTTGCAATTTCTGATTTATGTTTTAATCCAAAGGCGGTTTTCTTTGTATATAGATTATACTTGGTATCATCATTTCTCAGAACAAAATAGATGCTTGTGGTGTCTGATGGTGTGAAACTATAATTAGCAAAAGTGAGAAGTTCACCTTGATTATGATTGTATGATGGATACTGTGAGTAAAATAGATCCCTACTCTGACCGGCTGCAATACCAAAAAGATATCTTGAAAAGGATAGATCATATCCTATTCCGCGAATTCTGCCAAAATCAAGTATTGGATAATATTTATCCCCTATGAATAATCTATGATTGAAAAAACCTGTTCTCATAGAATCAAGTGAAAGTACAAAATCAAATGGATAAAAATCTATTAATGATGCATAGAATGTAATGGAAGCATCCTTTCTAATAAGAGAATTTATATATATGTCTATGCCTGGTTTCTGTATTTCGTAATAATTTGAAAATGATTGTCTTATATTAAGGGTATAAAATTCATTAGCCGAGGTGAATAAAAACAATAAAATTATAATTAGGAAAATACATTTTTTCATTGACCAATTTTCAATAATTTCTCTCCAATAAGAATTTCACTTCCACCATAATCAATTGAGACATTAACCTTATATTGACCATCGGATAATCGTGTTTCTACCGGTATTTCAAACATTCTTTCCCTATTAGGAAGAACAAGTTGTTCTTCAAGTTTATAAGAATAGATCTCATTTCCTGACCTGCTGATCTTCACAATAATATCAAGTCGCTGATGCATATTACCCGTATTACTATAGCCAATAAGCACATTATCATTCTTAAAGTCATATTTCATTGATATAATTTCTCCATTAAGCGAAACAGTGCCAATAATATCAACATATATTGTACAGCCAACACGACTGCTGAATAAAAGCATAGAATTAGCTTCAGGGGCATATGGAGTTGATTCAAAGAATAGTAAAGATCTGTATTCCCCAAAAACATTTTTTGGAACAACCATTGTTACTCGCACCTCTTCGGTTACTCCCGGATTTAGATTGAATTCAAGTGGATTAATATAGAACCAATCAGAACATGAATTTTCAAATGTTTTTGGAGGGAAGAACTGAACATTATTCTCAATATCCAAATCCCAATCACTTGGTGTAACCTTTATATGTGTAACAGTATCTCCAAGATTTTCTACATAAATAATAAATGTTTTTTCATCTTGTTCTTTAACAAAAATTTCATATTTAGGAGGCGAGATAGTGAAATGTGCCTGAGCACTGATCATAATTATTGTCATTAATGAAATGACAATAATTATGAATGTTCTTTTCAACCCGCCTCCTAATAATATGAATTATAGTGATGTAATTGTGTAAGTGATTGTTACAACTGCACCTGGATCAATAACTGCCTCATTGCCTGTGATCTGCAATTGATAATCCTGGTCGTATGGGTCCCAGCCGGTTGTTCTTGCAAAAGCACCAGCAACTACTCCTGATGAAGCAGTACTAAATGCAGCCCATGTGCCTCCAACTGCTGCACCATCTGCTGATATTGCTTCGCCGGCATCTGCATAGTAGAGCTGAGTAACTGGTAAAGTTGCATCAAAGTCAGCACTGGCAATAACTGTTAATTCCCATCCTGCAGTAACATTACAGAATACACTCAAAGGAACAAAAGGTGTTGCAGCTGGTGCTGTTGGTAAGTAGTATCCTGGGAATAATGTAGGTGGATATGTCACAGTTCCAAGGTCAAAAGTAACATTACCACCGCTAAGATTTATACCTACCCTTGTAGGAATTCTCACAGTTACAGTAAGGGTGTTGTCAATGGGACTTGCTCCTGATATAGATCCTAAGGCAAAAGCAGGCACAGCCATGACAAGTACAAGTAGTACAAGTAGTACTGTTTTTGTTTTGTGTGTCATTATACCTCCTAATTAGATATTTGTTTTAAAATATTGCAATTTCTATGCCAGATGTAAATGATGCAATATATAGAGTTAAGAAATACACATAATTGCAAATTGCAAAATATGTGCAAATATTTCCTAAAACGCTGATAATAATTCAAAATATATACGGGTGGAATAATCACCCGATGTATTGTACTTTCCTAACTCTAATTTAAAGTCAAGATTAATTTCTTCTCCATTTTTACCTGTTGACATTCCTGATGCAATAATTACAGGTCTATTTATTTTTATTGGTAAAAATCTTGATTTGAATGTTCTTATAAATAAATGATTAACTGGAATATATATGCCCTCTTCTGAAATAAGATCATTTTCAGCGGTTACTGTAAGAATCCAATTTACATCACTTTTAATAATAATTGAAACAGCATTGTTTTTTACTGTTTCATTATTCTCCGGATCAATCTCTCCAAAATCAATGCCTGCACTTGTGATCTCAAACTGCATTTTCTCAATTTCACTTTTGGATGTTTCACTCCTAATGGATGATTTATCAGATGCATTTAGTGAAAAACACAGAATTATTAAAATTAGCAGTATTGATCTATGCATAATTAGTCCGATTCTGTGTATTTATATGCTTAATAATTGCATTAAGATGAGTAAAATTAACAGGGTATTCCAAGACATAAGATAGGGAGTTAGTATCATGAATGCGTTTTAGATAATCCAAATCATTATCCCTTAAAATGTAAATTATTCTACTATTTCTATTAATATCATTTAATGCATTTATAATTTTTTGTTCATTGAAAAAAGGTAATTGAGTTGCATCAATTATTACTAATTGATATTTTTGAATTATTCCGGATGAAATTAGTTTAATATAATTATCAAAAACATCCAATTTCTTATTTTTGGATTTTAGATTTTTGATGATCTCATTATCATCGGTTAATAGAGCAATCTTAATGTTTGCCATTAATCATCTTCCATTATTCTGAGTTTTTCTATTTTTCTATAGAGAGTTTTCCTATCAACTCCAAGAATTCTTGCTGCCTTTGCCTTGTTTCCTTTTGCTTTTAAAAGAACATTATGTATATGCTGTTTATCAATATCATCCAAACTATAGTTTTTTTTTACAGTGCCTCCATCAAAGGTTGCTATATTTATTGGTATGTTCTCAATATACATACCCTTGCCATTTGTAAGCAGTATTGCTTGTTTTGTTAAATCTTCAAGTTCAAAAATATTCCCGGGCCAATTGTAATTGTTTAGAATTTTATTAACAGATGGATCGATTTCAAAATCATTGGGTTCAATATTATTGATAATAAGAAAATCATTTATAAGAAGATTAATATCTGTTTTTCTTTTTCTTAATGGAGGCATTTCTATATTAAGGGTATTTAATTTTGAAAATAATTCCTTGCTTAATTGTCTTTTTTCATTATTTTGTTCCTTCAATGCTGTTGATGCAATAATGCGTATATTGGATTTAATATCATCAATACCGCCCAATCTTCTAAATGATCCGGTTTCAATGAATTTCAATAATTTTGTTTGAATATTTAATGGCAAGGACTGAAAGTCATTCAAGAAGAGAGTGCCATTATCAACAATTTCAATAATTCCGTATTTTCTTCTTAAGGCACCCTTAAAAGCACTTTTCTCATAGCCAAAAAGATGTAATGGAATTAAATGTGCAGGTAATGAGCAGCAGTTGAATATTGTAAAATTATTATTCTTTCTCTTTGATAATATATGAATATAATTAGCAATCTTTTCTCTGCCTGTACCTTTTTCTCCTTTTATAAGGACTGGCAAATCAGAGTGTGCATATTTTAATGCCAATTTTAATGCATCACTAATTGATTTGGATTTACTTTTTAAATATGTGCTGTTTATCTCATTTCCATGATTGATATTCAATTTTTTTACAGGATGAACGCTTTTCTCAATTTTTGTTAGTATATTTGACAGATCTTCAATCTTGAATGGTTTTGGGAGAAAGTAGGAACCATGTCTTATTGATCTTTTTATAAAGTCCGATTGAGAATAGGCAGTCATAATTATGATCTCACATTTGTCCCATTCTTTGCGGATTTTGTTTATTAGATCAAAACCATTAATATCCGGAAGAAAAACATCAAGAAAAACTACATTCATTTTTTGATCATGAAGAATATCTAAAGCGGTTTCTCCGGTAAATGCCTGATAGACCTTATACCCTAATGTGCTTAGTGATTCTTTGAGTGTATCAGAAAATACTGCCTGATCATCTACGATTAAAATACTTATATTTTCATTCATATATATAAATATAAATATAGAATGGAATTTTGTCAAGTGCTTTTTTAGTTTTTAATATTGACAGTATTGAAAAGTGTATTATATTTTGACATAGTAATACATTAAAGGAGTTAAAAATGATTCATTTTGATAAATTAACAGAAGGTGCGAGAAATTCATTATCGGCTGCTCAGGAAATTTTGAAAAAGAAACATAATACTGAACTTACGCCTATTCATCTGCTAAAAGGTCTTGTTGCATCTAAAGAAGGCAGTGTGCCCATGCTTCTTGATAAGATCAATATTAATCTTAAAATATTTGAAAATGATATTGATAGGGAGCTGATGAATTTGCCGCAGGTAGAAAATCAGGGGAATTATCAGATATATATGACAAATGATACTGAGGAACTATTTAAAGTAGCAGAGAATGAAATGGAGCGAATGAAGGATGAGTTCCTTGGTTCCGAGCATTTATTTATTGCAATGTTTTCAATTGATAATATATCAATTAATAAAATATTGGAACAGTATGGAATAACAAAGGAAAAGGTCTATAGTGCCTTACAGTATCTGCGGGGAAATCAGCGGGTTATAGGAGAAAATGCCGAATCAAATTATGATATTCTAAAAAAGTATACAAGGGATTTTACTGAAATGGCAAGAAATGGGAAATTGGATCCTGTAATTGGCAGAGAAAAGGAAATAATGAGGGTAATTCAAATATTATCAAGAAGAACAAAAAATAATCCTGTATTGATTGGAGAGCCGGGTGTAGGAAAAACAGCTATAGCAGAGGGATTAGCTTTGAATATTATTAAACAGGAAGTGCCTGAAAATCTGAAAAATAGGAAGATTGTGGCATTGGATATTGGTTCACTTATTGCAGGAACTCAATTTAGAGGGGAATTTGAGCAAAGATTAAAACTCATTATTGATGAAATTGTGAATTCACAAGGTAAGATCATTCTATTTATTGATGAACTGCACACCATTGTCGGAGCAGGTAGAGCAGAAGGTGCCATTGATGCATCTAATATGTTAAAGCCGGCATTGGCAAGAGGAGAATTGCAGACAATTGGAGCAACCACGCTTGATGAATATCGAAAGTACATAGAAAAGGATGGAGCATTAGAAAGAAGATTTCAACCGGTAATGGTTAATGAACCAAGCATAGAGGAAACCGTTGAAATTTTGGAAGGGCTGAAAAGTAGATATGAAGATCATCATAAAGTAAAAATATCATCTAAGGCAATTATAAATGCAGCGAAATTATCAAGCAGATATTTAACAGAAAGAAAATTACCAGATAAGGCAGTGGACCTTATTGATGAAGCAGCAGCAAGATTAAAAATAAAGATCTTTTCAATGCCGGATGAATTAAAAGTGCTTGAGAAAAAACTTAATGATCTTTCACAAAGTGGTGAATTAGCAGTAAGAAGAAAGGATTATGAACAAGCTGCAAAATATAAAAAACAGAGTGATGATATACAAAAGAACTTGGGTGAAAAGAGAAATACTTGGCTTAAAAAACACAATATTAGTGATACTGTAACAGAAGATCTTGTTGCAGAGATTGTTTCTGAGTGGACAGGGATCCCTGTTTCAAGAATGGTGGAAAAGGAGGCAAAAAAATTAATTAATATGGAAAAAAGGTTGCATGAAAGAGTAATAGGTCAAAGTGATGCAATAAAAGCAATATCGGATGCAATAAGAAGATCAAGAGCCGGACTATCTGACCCCAAAAAACCTATTGGTACATTTCTTTTTGTTGGACCGACAGGTGTTGGAAAAACCGAACTAGTAAAGGCATTAACAGAATTTATGTTTGATAAGGAAGATGCAATGCTGCGAATTGATATGAGTGAATATATGGAGAAATTTTCCATATCACGGCTTATTGGAGCACCTCCCGGATATGTTGGATATGAAGAGGGCGGGCAGCTTACTGAACCAATACGGCGGAAACCATTTTCTGTAATACTACTTGATGAGATTGAAAAAGCACATCATGATATTTATAATATTTTGCTGCAGGTAATGGATGATGGACGGCTTACTGATGGACAGGGACATGTTGTGGATTTCAGAAATACGATAATTATTATGACTTCAAATATTGGATCGCGAACAACGGATTTTACTAATGATTATGAAACAGTTAAGAAAGATATTGATATAGAAATCAGAAATCACTTTAAACCGGAGTTCATTAACAGAATTGATGAAATCATTGTTTTTAGAGTGCTTAACAAAAAAGAGATGAAAGAAATCGTTCATTTGCAACTTAAACAATTATCTGATAGATCTGATGAATATGGAATAACAATAAAGTTTGATGATTCAGTAGTATCATACATTGCAGAAAAAGGTTATCAAAAAGAGTATGGAGCAAGACCTGTGAAAAGATTAATACAGAATATAATTGAGAATCAATTATCACAGGAGATTATAAATGGTAATTTGAATAAAGGAGATAAAGCAATTATCAAATTTGACAAAAAAATAGAGATCAACAAAGAATGATATTGAAAAAAGTACAAAAATGTGCTATTAATTATCTATGGATAAAGATAAAGTATTTGATTATCTACAACAGTATTATTGTTTAAGCATTTCTCCTATACTTGAACAGAAAATTAATTATTTAATTGATAATAGTAAATGGGAATCTGATTTACTTATTGATGAACTTATTTACAATATTTTCAAAAAAGGAAAATCGTTTTTTAAGAACAGGGATTTTATTGATTTCATTGTATTAAAAGCAATTCAATTAAAAAAGAAAGATATTAATATTCTGATTATTTCTAATGATAAGGGACAATTTGCAGGATCAGTGAATATTGCTTTTGATATGAAGAAAATGGAATTCAAAGATAAGAATATTCATATATATGATACAAATTCATCAAAGAAGCTCATTGAAGATGCTGAAAAAGGTGAATATCTTCATGATGACTTAATGAGTGCAAATATGAATGATCTTGATTATTTTTCAAAAGAACCGAAAAATTTTAAATTTAATTCAAATATTATTGATTTAACAAACAGGATAAATTCAAGTGTAAAATCCATACCAATGAAGGATAATAAATTTGATATAGTGATTTTCCGAGAAAATATAAAGCATTTTGCCAATGATTACTTTGAAACAATTGTTAATGAAACATATAGAGTATTAAAAGAGAATGGAATGCTTTTGGTGCCTGAAAATAATATAAAATTTTTCATGAAATCATCATTTGATTATCGCGTAAGCGAGGAAAAAGTATTTTTCATAAAAAATCCGGAACTTAGTAATATTGTTAAAGATGAAATAACATATGAAAATGCAATTAAGGAGTTCAAGGAAAAAGAGTATATGAAAGCAACAATGATTGTTAATTTATTGCTAAAAAATGAGAAGGACAATAAGAAAATCATTGAATTGTACAGATTATTATTTGTTATTTATACAAGGCAGGATGATGTAGCAAGGATTGCTTATTTAGAAAAGATAATTAAGGCAGATGGTATTTCCGATACTGAAATTGATTTCATAATTGGTTCATATTATTTCAGTAAAATGGATAATTCACTTGCACTTGGATATTTTAAAAATGCAATTATGGAAAATGAATTCTTTATTTATGCCCATTATTACATTGCAATTATTTATCAGAGAATGGGTAAGATAAGCGAATCTAAGGATTGTTTCCAGAAATGTCTTGAAATAATAAATACTGATAAAATTTATAATCCTGAATTCATTGGAGACTCACTTTCTCCTGAAATGATAACCTTTATTGCAGAAACAGAATTAGCTTAATAAAATACCCCTTGACAAAATAAAATAGAGTTATAATATTCTTCTAATTAATTCAAAAGGAGTTAATTTTGAGTATTGAAAGAAAATTACTTGACCTAAAGAAGCGGAAAGAGGCAGCATATAAGGGTGGAGGTGAAGCAAGAATTGAAAAACAGCATAAAAAAGGAAAACTCACCGCAAGAGAAAGATTAGAAATACTTCTTGATGAAGGTTCATTTGAAGAATTTGATGTATTAAAAGTGCACAGATGTACAAATTTTGGTTTGGAAAATAATAAAATTGCTGGTGATGGTATAGTTACTGGTTTCGGCACAATTGATGGAAGACCTGTATATGTATTCTCACAGGATTTTACTGTTTTGGGAGGTTCTCTATCAGAAACATTTGCTGAAAAAATTGTTAAGGTTATGGAAATGTCCGCAAAAAGTGGAATTCCTTTAATTGGGCTTAATGATTCAGGTGGAGCTAGAATACAGGAAGGAATTGAATCATTAGCAGGTTATGCAGATATTTTCCTCAGAAATGTAATGTATTCAGGTGTTGTTCCTCAGATATCGGCAATTATGGGACCATGTGCAGGTGGAGCAGTATATTCTCCCGCAATAACAGATTTCATATTTATGGTAAAGAAAAGTTCGTATATGTTTTTAACAGGACCAAAGGTTGTGAAAACCGTACTTAATGAAGATGTCTCAACAGAGGATCTTGGGGGAGCATCAATTCACAGTACAAAATCAGGAATTGCACATTTTGTATATGAAAGTGATGAAGAAGTATTATTGCAGATAAGAAGATTAATGAGTTTTTTACCATTAAATAATAAAGAAAAAACACCACTAAAGAAAACAAATGATGCGGTTGACAGAATTGAACCAACACTTAATAAAATTGTACCAAGTGATCCTAATAAACCATACGATATTAAAGAGGTTATAAATTTAATAGTTGATGATAATGATTTCTTGGAAGTGCAGCCATTATACGCTACTAATATTGTAATTGGTTTTGCAAGATTCAATGGTAGATCAGTAGGTATAGTAGCTAATCAACCTAAATCATTGGCAGGTACTTTGGATATTTCTTCTTCTGAAAAAGCAGCAAGATTTGTTAGATTTTGTGATGCATTTAATATTCCTTTGGTTACGCTTGAGGATGTTCCTGGATTTTTACCGGGAACAAAGCAGGAATATGGAGGGATCATTAAATGTGGAGCAAAATTACTTTATGCATTTGCCGAAGCAACTGTACCTAAAATAACAATAATTCTCCGAAAGGCATATGGCGGAGCATATTGTGTGATGTCCTCAAAACATATAAGAGGAGATATAAATTATGCATGGCCAAGTGCTGAAATCGCAGTAATGGGTCCTAAAGGTGCAGTAGAGATCATTTTCGCAAAGGAAATAATGAAAGCAGATAATAGGGATGAGGCAGCCGCTAAATTTGAGAAAGAGTATAGAGATAAGTTTGCAAATCCATATTCAGCAGCATTGCGCGGGTATATTGAAGATGTGATTGAACCAAAATATACAAGATTTAAGATTATTAAAGCATTAGAGATACTGAAAAATAAGGAAGATAGTAATCCAATGAAAAAGCATGGGAATATTCCTTTGTAGAGGGATTAATTATGCAAATATTTAATGTAATTGTTTCATCTATTTTTATTTCAGCTGATAAAACAGTAATTGCTAGTGACAGTGTATTGGATACTTCTGGTAATAATGTTATGGATATGAATCCATGGACATTGATGATGGTTGGCATGATAACTGTGTTTTTCGGATTATTAATTATAAATATTACAATTAATTTACTAAAAATATTTACACAGGATAAAAATAAACATAATAAGGAAGATGAAAAAGAAATAAAGATCACAAAACAATTATTGAAAAAAGTTAATTTAACACAGGATGAAATACTTGCTGTCTCAATGGGTATTGCAATTGAGTATGAACTATACTACTCCGATGATGAGCAAATTTTGACTTTTAATTATGCTGACCGAGAACCATCATGGTTAAAAACAAGGAGATAAAATGTCTGAATACATTTTTACAATAAATGGAAAAGATTATAAAGTGAATGTAAAAAGTATATCTGATAATATTGCAGAAATTGAATTAAATAAAAAGACATTTTCTGTAAACATAAAACAGCTTGGTGTAAGTCAGCAAAAAAAGAGAATTGCAAAAAGAGATGAATCAGTTAGTGAAGTGAAGAAAAATATACCTGAGAATAATATGAATCAAAGAATTGAAGCACCTTTACCAGGAGTAATACTTGAGATTAAAGTAAAGGAAGGGGATGAGGTTAAGGAAGGACAGGATCTTCTTATTATGGAAGCAATGAAAATGGAGAATTCAATACATGCACCTTTTTCGGGTAGGATTATAAAAATATTTGTGAATAAGGAAAGCAGTGTTCAGGAAGGTGATAAATTGATAGAAATCGGGAGTTAATATGGATACTTTTGCAAAATTTTTTCATTTTACCGGTTTTTATAATTTTGAAATAAAATTTCTGATAATGATTGTTGTTGGGATTATATTTATAATTTTAGCAATAAAAAAGAAATATGAACCACTTTTACTTTTACCAATTGGATTTGGAATGCTTATTGGAAATATTCCAATGGCACTTGGTATAAAAGTAGGAGTTTATGAGACAGGTAGTGTATTAAATATTCTTTATCAGGGAGTTGCTCAGGGTATATATCCCCCATTAATTTTTCTTGGCATAGGAGCAATGACTGATTTCTCTACTTTGCTATCAAATCCAAAAACCATATTACTTGGAGCTGCTGCACAGATAGGCATATTTGCAACTATTGCTGGAGCTTATTATTTAGGATTTTCTCTCCCGGAAGCAGCTGCTATAGGTATTATTGGCGGAGCTGATGGTCCAACAGCAATTTTTTTAACATCAAAACTTGCCCCTCGTCTTTTAGGACCAATTGCAATTGCAGCATATTCATATATGGCACTTGTTCCGGTAATACAGCCTCCAATTATGAAATTGCTTACAAGCAAATAGGAACGACTTATAAGAATGCCAAAACCAAGAAAAGTTAAAAAGATTGAAAAAATCATTTTTCCTATTATAGCATTTCTTATATGTGCATTTATAACGCCTGGAGCAATTCCACTTTTAGGAATGTTATTTTTTGGTAATTTATTAAAGGAATCCGGTGTAACAAAACGATTAGCAAAAACTGCTTCAGGATCACTTAATGATATATGTGTAATATTAATTGGATTAACAGTAGGAGCATCTACTCAAACAGATGTTTTTCTAACTGCAAGTGCTATTAAAATATTTGTTCTTGGTGTGATTTCATTTGCAGTAGCAACATTTGGTGGTGTACTATTTGCAAAATTCATGAATTTGTTTTTAAAAACAAAAATAAATCCATTAATTGGCTCAGCAGGCGTATCTGCAGTGCCTAATGCTGCAAGGGTTAGTGAAATGGTTGGAAGACAAAATGATCCAAGTAATCATTTACTTATGCATGCTATGGGACCCAATGTAGCAGGTGTGATAGGAAGTGCTATTGCAGCTGGTATTCTATTATCCTTTTTTGGCTAAAATTATTGACATTACAAAAAATTTGAATATAATCAGGTTTTCCAAGGAGAGGTGGCAGAGTGGCTTAATGCGGCGGATTGCTAATCCGTTGTAGGGGAAATTCCTCTACCCCGGGTTCAAATCCCGGCCTCTCCGTAATTTACCGGGGACGGGGTGTGTGTTTATGTGTTTTTTTTAGGAGTAAAAATGAGAACAACTAGATTTACTTTTCAAGGAGCTTATCATCATATCACATCAAGAGCATATAATGGAATAAATATATTTGGTGAAACCAAATATAAATCATATTTGCTTTTTCTAATTCTTAAATCTCAAAAACTTTATAAAGTGAATGTTATTTCTTATTGTATTATGGATAATCATTATCACTTGATCATAAAGGATCAATCTGCAAAAATGAGTGGTTTTATGGGATATATAAATGGGTGTTTCGCAGGATTTTATAGACGAGAGAATGGAGGAAAGGGATATGTTTTTCAAGGTAGGTATGATTCGAGAATAATTCAGGATGATGCACATATGATCAATGTATTGTTTTATGATCTATTCAATCCTGTAAAAGCATTTATTGTGAAGGATCCATTTCAATACTATTGGTCATCTATCAATATTTATTATTCTGATGAAGCTTTAATTTACGCACATT
>JAUVJU010000200.1 GCA_030592285.1 Caldifarciminota bacterium | reverse complement strand
GCACTGGATAGGGGACCAGATGTGCTTACCTTCACTATACCGAAAACAGCAATAACAATATTCAACATTACTATTCCAATGAGAAATATTAATATTGAAATAAATAATGCCAAACAAATGGATATCACAAAGAGCGGTAATAGCACAATTATTAATGCAGTATTATCAACAACAAGTCATTTTCAGCTTAAAGCACACCCAGCAGTGAAAATAGAAAAGAAAAAGGTTCCAGCAAAGATTTATGCAGAAACAATGAATTTACTATCCATAGAAGAAGATGCATTGCGCATAACAACAAAAATCCGATTAAATATATTGCAAAATACAATATCAGATATAAAAATACAGATACCAAGCAATTACAGTATACTATATGTATGGGATCAAAACTATAAAGAAATAAGAGATTGGAAAACAAAGACAAAGAACAATGAAACAATTTTAGAGATTCCATTTGGTGCTAAGAAGGAAGGAATTGTAATGCTAACAATTGTTTCAGAAGAGATATTTGAAGAAAAAGAAAACAAGATATCCTTTACAGGATTCAAAATCATTGGAGCCATTAGGGAAACGGGCTATGTTGGAGCAGAAAAGAAAAGCACTGCCGAAGCAGAAATAACAGGAACAGAAAATATTGACAGGATTGATATTCAGGAATTACCTTATGATCTTATCAATATGTCTAAGAAGCCATTAATATTTGGACTAAGATATTTAAGACATCCATATTCAATAAGCATGAAGATCACAAAACATGAAGAAATGCCCGTAGTAAATACAGTAATTGATAATGCATCAATCATGTCAGTGATACTAGAAGAAGGGAAAATAATAACAAGAATTGTATATACTGTGAGAAATATGGGAAAACAATTTTTAAAATTGAAATTACCGGAAAATGCAGAAATATGGAGTTTATATGTAAATGGAAAAAGAGAAATCCCGGCAAAGAATGAAGAAGGTATTTTTATGCTACCGCTTGCCCGTTCTAAAATTGATAATGAAAATATTATTCCCTTCAACATTGAGATCCTATATTATTATAAAACAAATAGATTTTCATTTATGGGTTCAAAAAAGATACAATTTCCCACAGTTGATGCAATTATCAGCAAAATGTTATGGTCATGCTATTTACCGGCAGATTACAGGTTTATAAGATTTTCAGGAAACCTTGATAAGGAAAAATTGGCAAGCGGTTTCCAGCCATTCTTGGGGAGAACTCGTATGTTCACATATAGCGAAGTGGGAGGATACAATAGGGCATTAGAGGATTGGGAGGGCTCATCAGAGCAGAATGTTGATCAGAGTATAAAGGGGACGCAGGAATTATTAAAGAGTGAATTCAGTAGAAGTGTATTAAATGAAAAAGATGCCTTTTTAGGACAATTGAAACAGGAAATAAATTTTAATGCAAATATCCAGGAAGAACAGAAAAAAAGCATTGCTGGTGGTGGAGACATATCCCTTATAAAAATTGAAATGCCAACAACAGGGCAATTATACAGGTTTGCAAAAACGCTTATTGAAAGAGAAGATGTATATCTGGAATTTCAATATACACAGGGATGGGTAAGTACAGCAATTAAGATCATTCTTATTCTTTTAGTATTATATATTATTTTTCTTTTAAGGTTTAGGATCAAAAAATTATATAACATAGTAAAAATGTGGATACTAAAATATAATGACTTTTGGAATAAATTAAAAACACAAAAAGGTATGATGACCCTGTGTGTAATTGGAGCATTTCTATTTTGGTTTTTGAATAAATTTATATTTGTGATCTTTATTTTACTTTTTCTCCTTATCTGGATAAAGCCAGAATGGGTTACAATATTAAAAAAGAAGACAAAGGGAGAGGGAAATGAAGAATAAAAAATGGCTTTGCCCCATATCATATATACTAATTATATTAATACTAATTATTTCAAGTATTAATATATATGCTGATAGCAAAAAAGAAAATGGAACAATAATACTTAACTGGGACGAATTCAAATCAATGCTCAATATTGATAAAAATGAAATTGTTCTATCTTGGGGTGAATTTACACAAATATTACAGCAAACGGGTGTTGATGTAAAACCGCAGTATAATATAAAAAATGGAAATGTGGTTTTATCAAGAGAAGAATTTAAAAAACTTATTAACAACATAATACCAATAAAAACCCACATATTGATTCCACCTGGAGATTATTTAATTAGGAAAAGTAAATATATGGGAACTGTCGGCAATAACAGTACTGCCTTTAATGCATTTCTAGATATAGAAATATTCAAAAAAGATAATCAGTCATATTTGAAAATACCATTATTTAGAGATAATTTGGCAATTAAAGATATTAGGATCAATGGGAAACCGGCAATCATTATTACAGAGGGCGGCTGGCATTATTTAGGCACAAATGAAACGGGAAAACATTCAATCAATGCAAAGTTTTCTATTAATGCATCAGTAGAAAGTGGGAAAACAGATATATATTTTAATATTCAACAAACGCCAATAACGGAAATTCAATTAACTGTACCCAAAACAAATATTGATATCAATATATTAAATGCAGAAGAAATGGAATT
>JAUVJU010000154.1 GCA_030592285.1 Caldifarciminota bacterium | reverse complement strand
TTCCAATAAATAATAGGGTATTTGAATTAGGACTTGGTTATGGATGGGCGAATATTGAATCAGGAGCATTTGAAGTGCATTATCCTGATTCAATAATAAATGGTACACTAACAAATTGTGTAGATCTTATATTTTATAATACCAACAAATATTATATATTTACTGGCTATTTAATATCAAAGGATTTAATATTTGGATTAGAATTAAATTATAGTAGAGGATATGGAAAGGAATGTTGCTGTTATAATTCAACAAGTGCTTTTGATTACTATAATGTAAAAAGGGATTTATTAGGAGGAGGAATATATTTTAAATTATGTAATACTAAAAAGAACTTTAAAAAGATACGGTTTGATCCATATTTAATGTTTAAAATAGCAGGTTCTTATGAGATCCGTAGTACATCACCTTATAGTGGATTATGGGATAAGAAGTTAACAATATGGTACACTGGCTTATATATTGGATTTAATATTAATAGATAAGGAGGTTGGAAATGAAAAAGTTAATACTAATAATACTGACTTTACTTTTTTGTATAAGTGTGTATCCAGCAGATATACCCATCCTATTCTTGCATGGGCATAAAAAGCAGGCACAACCATGGGAAGAAGAAAATGAAGTTAATGCAGGTGGCTGGGGCACATGGAATCCGCAAAATACCGATCATACAAGAGAACACTCATCATAAATGACAGATATATTGGATATTAAGTATGGTGGATATATTGCAGGAACACCACTTAATTGTGATAAGGATTCTATTTTAACTTCAACAAATGGGAATACAAAGGTAATATATAATTTTTCATTTTATAGACCAGATGGAGGAATGGGAGTAATCGGTAGTAATGGACAACTTAAATGTGATTATATTGTAACTGAGTTAAACTATGTAGTAAAAAAAGAGCATACAGATGCAGCATCCTGGGAATATGGCTATGATTATTCGGATGATCCTGTTCATAACCCCTATCCATTATTAGGGGATAGCTGGGCAAAGAATTTTACAAGATTTATAGATAAAGTCCTTATTGCAACAGGAGCAAATGAAGTTGATGTTGTAACACATTCAATGGGAGCACTTGTAGTAAGAGCTGCAATGAAATATTATGGATGCAAGGATAAGATAAGAAAAATATTAACTATAGCTGCCCCTAATCATTATTTTGATTCTTGGTTACCCGAAAGTATATGGGGAGCATTTTCAGGGGATCCATATTGGATGAGAAATGGAGAAGATTGGGAATTGAGTGCTGATAATAGATCGGGGATTTTTAATATTACATTTACAGATAAAAATACAGGAGTATCTCAGCCCTTTACAGAATTTCTTGATGTATATCCGAAAGGAGGAATCGCAACAATAGCTGGTAACAAAGGTTGGGCATTAATTTATGATAATGATCATGTTATAGGAGTTTATCAAGTTGAATTGGATAATGCCGAATTTAATGCAGTTGTTTATCAGCAACATTCTTATGGATCTAAAATATCTAAAGAGTATTGCATTACTATGTCAACATATACAACTGAGTATATAAAGAGTTGGATTATTGATGATGTTATAAGAGATGGTTATACAAAAATATGTGAGCCTTTTGTATATGATATAAATGGTATTGAATGGGGAAATAGGTTTTATTGGAAAGATGGTTGCTTGAGAGTGAGGAGTTCAGCTTATCCTCATGATACATCCCTTGTAACTCTTGTTAGATTAGTTAAGGATATTTTCAAAAAGGATGCAATGGATGAAACAAAATCAATTCAAACTGTACTTGCAGTAAAAGCATTTCCAATATATCAATATCCAATGGCATTTCCCGGAGATCCTGTATTTTTAGTTGAAAAGGGAAAGATGCCGGAATTTGGATATGAATATTTAATTGAAATAACAGATATGGATATGACAGGTGAAAAAAACAATAGAAAAGAAGTACTTCATTTTGAAGATGGAGTTAGCAGTTATATATCATTATCAAACATTTCTACAAGCTGTTTTGTTGGTGACAATATAAATCTTTCTTGGAATTCCAATGATAAATTCAATCATCAGAAATTACTTTATAATATTAATGAAGGAGTATGGCACACAATTACATCATTAACAAGTGATATAAGGAATTACACTTTTAAAACAACTCAAAGAGGAGAACATAAATTTAGGATATATGGATTTCTTGATGTAAATACACCCATAAATGATATATCAAACATATGTAATGTGAAATCTGAATATTCATTGGGATTTACTGCTGAATATATCAGTGTAGGACCTTATGTAAAACTCTATTATTTTCCATATGGAAAAAATGTAGATGCTACACCAGAAGAAGATCCTAATTATTATTATGATATATATAAAGATGGAATAAAAATAGTGAGAACAAATTATCGATCTTATGATTATTATGAATACATACCCAAAGGAGAACAGCGTGAATATTTTGTGAAATATTATAGAAAATATACTAATGAATATATGGGAAGATCAGGAACAAGAACCGTGTTTGGAGGAGACAATTCCGGATGTCCATATTT
The DNA here is from genome assembly GCA_030592285.1 of Caldifarciminota bacterium. Classification (GTDB taxonomy): domain Bacteria; phylum Hydrothermota; class 32-111; order 32-111; family 32-111; genus JAUVJU01. The sequence continues at coordinate 1,716 of JAUVJU010000154.1, read as the reverse complement.
TTATATTAAAGAGAATGGAGAATATATTCCCCAAAATACAATAATGTATTATGGTAATAGTAATATGAGAGATTTTTTCCTTTTTAACTATGATAACAAAAATAATCAAGAAAATATAAAAAAAGCGAATAACATCAAGGTAAATAATTTTATTGAAGCAGCAATAAGTGAAAATGAGATAGAAACGGACTATATTGACAGGATTATATTGAAGGCAATCAAATATGATTCTGATTATAATTTAACAATAAATAAAGATGGTCAATATTTATTTTGGAGAGAAAGAGAAAAGATTGATTCATGTATTAATAATGAAGGGGATAATATATTTTCATTACTTGAATATTTAGATGGGAATATATACGAAGCATATCCTGGAGACACAATATATATTTATAGAAATACAGATAATAATCAAGATGCAATAAGTCCTGTGATATCAGGTATTGGAGTAAAACCAATGTTTATTGGTACTCAAAATGATGCTTCTTTAATAATTGAATATTGGACAGGAAAAGAATGGAGCAATATAGTGAAACTTAAGCCAAGGGAATATATCTATTCAGTATGGAATTATATACCCCAATCAACTGAGAAAATCAGATTAATAATTATAGAACAAATTGATATTGATGTAATTACATATCCAATAGGAGAGCCAATCAAGTATAATGAATTTGAACTCAAATTAATTGATCCAATTTTAAATAAAATCAATGTAATGGATAAGTTATTAAATGAAGACAATAATACTGTTAAAATGGAAAACGGGGATACATTATACTTCAAATTTCATTCAAAATCATCCAATAAGGAAAAGAAAATTTCCTATTTATTAATTACAGATGGATATTACAGAATAGAAGAGCAGGAGGATTCCAATTTTATAAAAACAACAATTAATGATAAAACAGGCATTGAATACAATGGTAAAGTATTGAAGATTAATAATTCAGGAAATGTTAGTAAGAAATATGAAATATATAATATAATTGGAAGAAAAATCAAAGCATCAATATTAAAGACAAATATAATTAATACAGATAATATTCCCAATGGTATATATTTCTTGAAACTGATAGGAGAGCAGAACGATAAAATGTATAGATTTGAAATAATAAGATAAATTGATTCTTGAACATAAAATGCCAGATTCTTTAGTAGGTGTAAGAATGAATAGCAGATAAGAATATTACCGCCTTCGTTTGCAAAGACAAAAAGAGGGCATGGCACGCCATGCCCCTACCTACCATTCACCTATTTGTTATGTGACAGTTTTTTTATAGATCATAATACAAAATTTAACTTGAAATTATTATAATTATAAATATATTATATACTAATAGAAAAGGAGAAACTGTGAAAAGAATATATTTTGATAATAATGCAACAACAAGGGTTGATGATGAAGCAATTAAAATAATGAATGAATATTTTAGTTCGGAATATGGAAATTCATCATCTGCTCATAGCATGGGAATAGAAGCATTGGAAACCATTGATAAATGCAGAGAAAAGATTGCTGCCTATATTAATTGCGAACCAAGTGAGATCATATTTACCGGCTCAGGTACTGAAAGTGATAATATGGCATTACTGGGATACTGTCATTTGAAAAAGCCGGATGATTGTCATATCATTGTATCTGAAATTGAACATTCAGCTATCCTAAATACAGCAAAGGAATTACAAAAAGAGGGATATAGTGTTTCTTTT
>JAUVJU010000003.1 GCA_030592285.1 Caldifarciminota bacterium | reverse complement strand
CCTGAACAGGCAAACCAGCATATTTTGGGAAAGTCCGCTAAATCATCTGTCAATCTTGTAACCAAGTCACCCGTTCTATATTGATTAAAGAAATTATAATCCTTAGTTAATATGCTTGAAAAATATCTTTTTCTCAAAACATATTCAAATATATAATTAATTAAAGCTCTAAAAGCAGGATATATTCCTGCAATCATTTTAACTACTCCTATGCCTATAAGAATCAAAACAATGCGATACATCTCTTTTTCTGGAGAAGGATATGCATCGGGACGAATTAAAATATCCGAAATTGTATCAAGTAAATTTCTGAAAACCAATGGATATGCTACTGTAACACCAGTTGATAAAATAGTGAGTAATGTTAAAAGTAGAATAAAACCCTTATGTTTTCTCCACAATTGCCATAGCCATTTAATGTGATGCATTGCTGTCTCCCTTAACTGATAGAAATTGTAATTCAACAAGTTTCTGATATTCCTTAGATGTTTTCATCAATTCCGAATGTTTTCCTCTTGCAATTATCTTTCCATTTGAAAACAATAGTATCTTGTCCGCATTAACAACGGATGATAATCTATGTGCAACTATAATTGCTGTTTTATTCTTTAAAATCTTATCCATTACCTTTTGAATCTTTTTTTCTGTCTGTGCATCAACAGATGATGTTGCCTCGTCCATTATTACTATTTCAGGAGAAATAACTAATGCTCTGGCAAAACTTAGTAATTGCTTTTCACCAACAGATATATTTTGTCCTCTTTCATTAAGTTCCATATCAATGCCATGTTTTTTCTTAGAAATAAAATTATCTGCCTCAACTGCTTTTAATGCCTTTTCAACCTGTTCTTTATTAATATCATTATTATAAATTCTTACATTTTCAATAATATTACCGGGGAATAGATAAATATCCTGCAAAACAAGCCCTATCATTTTTCTCCACTGTTGTAATGGAAAATCATTTATATTATTACTGTCAACAGTTATACTACCCTTATCAACAGCATAAAATCGCTCTAAAAGTGATACAGTAGTTGTTTTGCCACTGCCGGAAGCACCTACAAAGGCAATTTTTTCACCTTTCTTTATTTCAAAATTAATATCTTTTAATACCCATTCGTCTTTCTTGTATTTAAACCATACATTATCAAATCTAATACTTTTATTGAATATTGGAACAATCCCTTTTTCATTGTTTTTTTCTGTTTCCAGATCAAGAATACTGAATATGCGCTCCAATGAAACAAATGCCCTTTGAATCATATTAAATGTTTCTGAGATCATAATAATTGGTTCAAACATTCTTCTTCCATATTGAATAAATACAATCAATGTTCCCAAGGTCATTAAGCCCGCAAATATTTTTGGTGTAGTAAGTAAGATCACAAGAACAATAAACATTGTTTCAATAAGAAAGGAATAAATACTCCAAAATGAATATTCATAAAAAGCAGCTTTTGTTTCCTGCTTTTTCTTTTCTTTGCTCTTTTTATTAATAATATTTTCAACAATCTTTCGTTTATTGAATATCTGTACAATATGGGTTCCCTGTATATATTCTGCAAGCAGACCCGATAATTCGGCATATAAATGTCTTATTTTTCTATAATAAGTAGCAAGATATCTTATTGCGAACATTATAAGTACAAATACAAATGGTAATGGAATGATAAGAAAAAAAGTGATTTGCCAATTTTTCCAGAATAATACTGCTATCATTCCAATAAAAAATAAAATGCTGCCAAATACCATGATTGAGAATTGAGAAAATAGTTGTTTTACTTTTTCACAATCACTTTCAACTCGTGCAATTAATTTTCCTACAGGGTTTTCATCAAAATATGAAACGGGTAATTTAAGTATATGTTCAAAAACCTGTCTTTTTAGATCAATAATTATTTTAACTCCCAGTCGTGCAAGCAGTATTGTTTGGAAATTTGACATAACACCTGTAACCATGATCACTAATACAAAGAATATTCCATATCTTACCATATCCGCAATATCTTTATTGGGTACTGATACATCAATAATATGTGCTAAAATCAATGGGTCTAAAAGTTGTGCTATGGAAATAAATATCATTGCCAAAAAACCACTTATAAAAAGCAATTTATATCCCATCATATATGGAAATAATCTTTTTAAGCTTTTTAAAATGTTCAGTTTTTTAATATTTTCTTTCATAAGTCCGCTATTATAGCACTTTTTATGCCATTTGTCTATTATTATCATCAACTTTTTCGTTGTTTTCTTGATTAATAACTGATATTTGTTCTTAGTATTTAATTTATTCTGTAATTAATAAATTTACATATATATAATTGTTTGCTACATGAGTCATGATATATAGTATGTATACTATATATCATAACCTAATTTGCATTAAAAACATATATAAGTTCCAATATAAAAGTAACTTATATGTATAAATATGGAAAATATACATTGTATTATATAGTATATATACTATATAATATAATATGTATTTTTGTTGATATCCCTTATAAGTTTCCATTTATATCAACTTATGTATTCTTTAATACTATATGGTTATTTCCTCATTAGTATATATACTAATGAGGATAACTATTGACAAATTATTTATTTATGTTATTATTATTCAAGGAGATATATATAGTATTTGGATTTTATTAGGAGAATTTGTGAAACAAACAAGATTTCAAATAGCCAAAAAGGATATTATTAAATTATTTGATTCATTAGAAAATAATGTCTTTTCTTATTCAGATATATCCGAAATCCTTTCAAACAATATTGATTTTTGGAGATTGCCACAAAATACTAGTACAAAAAAATTCATTTCTTTACTTGAAGAAAATACTTTTCTTAAGTCTCTTAAATTCCAATTCCCCTCTTTCAGCAAATCTCTCTATATTTGGAGAGATGGCTCTTTGAATAAAACTCTTTTATCAATAAAACCAAATTCATACTTTTCTCATTATTCTGCTATGTTTATACACAATTTGACAGATCAAATACCAAAAACATATTATTTGAATATTGAACAATCACCAAAACCCAGATCCCCTAATAATGCTATTTTATCACAAGAGAAGGTGGATATGGCATTCTTAAGACCACAGCGTTTATCAAACAATATCTGTAAAATGAATAATTATAGAGTTTGCATTCTCAATGGTAAAAACCATAACAATTTAGGGGTTATATCAATAAATTTTGATGATGAATCAATTTCTATTACTGATATTGAAAGAACCTTAATTGACATAGCAGTAAGACCCGAATATGCTGGTGGAATTTCTGAAGTTCTGAATGCATATTATAATGTAAAAGGAAAAATTTCTCTTAATAGGATTCAGGCATATCTTAAACAGATGGATTTCGTTTATCCATATATTCAATCAATCGGTTTTTATTTATCAAAATCCGGTGTTTATTCAAATCAGCAATTATCCTTATTAAAGAAAAATCCATTTAAAATAAAATTTTATCTTGGTCACAAATTATCAAATCTAAAATTTGATAAGGAATGGAATGTTTATTATCCTGGAAATATTGATTTATAAATATTTCTGCACAATTCTACAATAAATGCAAAATATACATTAAATTCTTCCAGTTTTTCTTTAACAGGTAAAGTGTCCCGCAATGATGCAAAGTCTGCTTTATGTATATTCTTTTGGTTACTTATCTGCATCAAGTATTCCAATGGTACCTTCTTCTGTTTGAATACAATTTTTATAGTATCTTTGATTTTATCAATAAATTCACCTGAATTTTTGTCCTTTAGTAATATATAAATATCATAAAAATCCTTTGATCTTGGTCTTGTAGTAGCAGATTTGATTATTTTTTTATATTCAGGATTTTGCTGACAAATTGCACGGATTTTTTCAATAATAATTAAATCTATTGTATAAACATAAATTATATATCCATCAATTTCCTTCTCTGTTTTTTCATGAGTATATTCATATTTACTAATATCAATAGTAAATTTCTTATGAAACTCATCATCAAGGGGTATTGATTCACGCCTTGCTTTATTTAAATTATTTTCATTATATTTATCTGTTTCAATCAATTTAAATTCAATTTTATAGCCACCCCAATTTGGATCATTGTTGTTTTTAGGTTTTGCATCAAATTTAAAATCAAAGATTGTATAATTGTTCCTTTTAAACTCTTTTTTCAAAAGCATCTCAATTTTATTTTCGATTTGATCTAAATATAATTGGTCAAAATCTAATTCCATTGAAAAATCCAAATCAACAGAAGCTCTATTCGATAAACCATAGATTAAACTTATGGCACTTCCCCCTTTTAGAACCAATTGATTCATCAATTCATCGTCCGCAAAAAGAGCTGTTATGGTGATTCTTTGTATGTTTTTAAGTAATTGAATGTTTATCATGATTCGAACCTCTCTTACATTACTATAAACAGCAAATTTGTTTTCATTTCTATTCCATTATCATTATCTTATATTTAATATCCGATTCCTTTTCTTTAAGAAAATATATACCCGGTGATTTAACATATTCTATGCTTCTTCCTGATTTATCATATATATCTATTCTGTAATTAGTGCGGAGTTTTTCAAGTTTATTGTTTAATAGGTCCATTGTTAAAAATGAATTATTTAATGATAATATTTCTGAAATATCTGAATAGAATATTTGAATATGTTTTTCCTCTACATAATTATCCGATTGGAAAAACTTCACCTGATATTCATTTTTTCCATTTATAGGATTTTTATCAATCCATTCATTGTCTGAAACACAGGCAACTTTTTCATATTTATTATTTATTTTTTTATAAATAACAAATGTGTTTTCCATACTTGTTGTTTTAAATTTTAATTTTATAAACCCCTTTTCAATAACGCAGGAAATATAATTTTCATTTATTGCAGTTAAAGCATACTGCTCTCTATCGGAAAGCCATGTTTGTCTATTAAAAATATTCGGAATAACTGCAAAATAATTATTATCATATATTGCTTCTATCAAAAGCATTGAATCTGTAATGTCATCCACTAAAACAAAAAATGTATCAAAAACCTGTATGGGTTCTATGTCATCAATATATAAACCACTGCCAAAAGTGTTCCCATCATAAATGGTTCTAATCCTAATAAAGATTTCTTTTCCAGCATATTCATTAAGGGAAAAAGATAATTCCTCCCATCCGGAAGAAGAACCATTTAATATTCCATTAATAGTATCAATAATTGTATATTCAAGATTATTCTCACTAACTTCAATAAATGCCTTATCATAATTAAATTCAAGATCATAGTCTACCTTTACTTTAATTGAATCCGTACTATTTGGTAAAAATTTGTGAATACTTTGCAGAATACCAGTTCCTGAAGCAATATCTATAGCATGATAAATAGTATCATTTGTTGCACCGGATAAAAAAACTTTTTCAAAATTATCACTATTAAAAAGCAGAATATTGTTCATTGAATCACAAATAGTAAATGGATTTTTATATGTATAAACATCAAAAGAAGATGCATTCTCACCATTTTCCGTACTCCACTTTAAAGTATCTGTGCTGAAACTTAATAATGGTTCTAATGGAACATCTATTGCTGTTCCACTTAATGAATCCGTGTAAAATGCCCCATATAGTATGCCTGGATATACCCTTCTATAAAGTGAATCTAATTGAATAGGAGTGGCATTATTAAAGGAAACATCAACTTCATAAGTAAATGGTAAGATTGTTTTGCCTAAAATAAATTTTGCATAACCATAGATCCAGTCATCACTATCACCGCTTGTTGGATACAACCCTACGGATTGATATGCATCGTACACGCTTACACCATCCTGTTTACGCATACGATTTGCCATATTGGTTCCAACATACTCAAGAAGCAGTGAATCGGGAGCACCATATAAAACGGAACCCCAGGGCCATATAATTGCTTCTGCATATGAATGTAATGAAATAGTGATCTTGAAATTATAGGTCTTTATCAGATCTTGTACTGCTCTAACTTCAATCTCGCTTGCTGGATATGGTCCACAATAAACATATGAAGAAGGATAATGTGTTGTGGCTGAATTGGCAATAAAACCCCAATCAGCTAATGGTTCACCAAAACAAGATCCGGGATAATTTCTGTTTAGATCAACACCATAAACTGAATTTCTTAGAGTTCTGTTTTTTCGCCAATTGTCATCAAACTCTATTGAATAATAGTATCCATCCGGATTAACAACAGGAAAAACAATAATAAATGTACTATCAATAAGATCCTGTATCTGCAAATCGCTTGCATAAGTATTTAGAATGGAATCAGCCCAAAACATTGGAAGGGATGCTGTTTGCCATTCACGGGCATGATGACAACCCATTAAAAGAAATCCATTTTGATTGGCTTCCTGCACTAAGGGATTTGCCCCATTGATCTTTAATATCTTTAAAGGATATCCGTAAACATTTGTATATCCAATTGTATCAATATCTGTTATTAATGGATATGCAGAGTGGAGATTGTCCATCCAATTATATATGCTGTCCAATGATAAAAAGCTTGCTTTTGCCGATGGCCTTGTAACCTTTTCAAATGCTATTCCATGTGAGATAAGTGTATTTATCTGCCCCTCATCGGCAACAATATCAACAAAGTGAAATCTCTTCTGTCCTGCAATGTCTGTTTCCTTTAATACTTTATTAACAAATTCAAAATCATTCCATTTAATACGAATCACTTCCTTTGATATAATATTTATACACATTATTATCAAGAACAATAAAACAATATTCTTTTTCATTTTATTAACTCCTATTCAATATACTGAAATTTATACAATTCAAAATATTTTCCTTTCTTTTTAAGAAGGTTAGAATGATTCCCGCTTTCAACAATTTCACCTTTATGTAGTACATATATTCTATCCGCATCCTGAATTGTCGATAAACGATGAGCAATGGCAATACTTGTTCTATTATGCATTATTTTTGAAATAGCATCCTGAATAAGATTTTCTGTTTCACTATCAATACTGCTTGTTGCCTCATCAAGAATCAGTATTTTGGGTTCCTTTGTTAATGCCCTTGCAAAAGCAATCAGCTGTCTTTGTCCTGTTGAAAGATTTTTCCCGTTTTCTGAAACAGTGTTCCTATATTGATTTTCCAATTTGGATATAAATGCATGTGCATTAACATATTTTGAATATTCAATGATCTTTTCTTCTTCTATTTCCTTATTTAAAGCAATATTGTATTTAATATCTCCGGAAAACATAAATACATCCTGTAAAACAAGTCCGAAATAACTACGCAAATATTTTACGCTCATATCTTTAATATTTACATTGTCTACGAAAATTTCACCTTTTTTAATATCATAAAATCTCATTAAAAGATTAATTATTGTTGTTTTCCCTGCACCAGTTGCTCCAATAAATGCAACAGATTCATTGGGTTTTATTATAAATGATACATTCTTTAAAACGGGCTCATCCTTTTTATATTCAAAGGTAACATTTCTGAATTCAACCTTTCCTTTCTCTTTTGATGGTAAGATGGGTTTAATCGGATTTTCTATTTTATCCTTTTCATCAAGGATCATAAGAATTCTTTCAGAAGAAGCCATTGCCGATTGAAAAATATTGTATTTTTCTGAAAAATCAAAAATTGGTCTAAACAACATATGTATATACGATATAAAGGCAATAAGGACTCCTATTGATAAGGCACCTTTTAATACACTCATTCCTCCAAAATAGATAAGTATTCCAAGTGTGATCATAGCAAGAACATCAATTAAAGGTCTAAATATAGAGAAGACCAGCAATTGATGCATATTTGCTTTATAATAATCAGTGCTTGTTTTTGTAAAATCCGTTTTAGATTTTTTCTGCTGATTAAAAACCTGAATTAATGAAATCCCTGTTATTGCTTCTGATAAAAAACTATTTACCTTTGCTAATGTGATTCGCACCTTTCTATATGCATCCCTTGCAAATCTCTGAAATAGAAAAAGCATTATACCAATAATAGGAATTAATGCCATCATTATTAAAGCCAATTGCGGTGATAATTTGAACATAACAATAAAAATTCCAATTATTACAATAACATCCTTTGCAGAATATATAAACACATCAGTTAAAAGTTCTCTTAATGCATCAACATCATTTGTCGACCTTGTTACAAGACGCCCTATTGGGTTTTTTCTATAATAGTTCATTGATAGATTTAATAATGACCTCATTACGGCACTTCTAATATCATACATTATATTTTCACTAACAAGAGCCATCAAAATAACCTGGAAATATGTAAAAACAAATGAAACAAGAAGAAGAGCAAGATACAGTAAAGCTAAATGCCTGATATTCATTAAATCAGAATACCTTATAATTCTTATATCCTTTTTATCAATGCTATTTAGATCATCATAACTTATGAAAAAACCCTGATCGGATTTAGTAAATTCAATATTATATTTATTAATTATATCTTCATATTTAGTTTCAATAAGAATATATTTACCATTAAATAAATAATCATTCTTTTCAAGCATAATTCTCTGATCAATTGTGATTACAACGCTTGGAAGAAAAAGAGCATTATCAGTAATAATACTGTAAAAAGAATGTGTTTTAGCAAGGCTGATTGTTTCCTCGTTTAATTGGATTTTTACATGATTTCTTTCAATATACCTATCTATTACTGTTTTAGTGATTATGGGTAAAGATATTTCTATTCCACTAATTAAAAGAAGCAAAACAAAAGTCACTAATATCTGTTTATAGTATGGTTTTCCGTATTTCCATAATTTAATTAATATTGTTTTGTCTGCTGTAGAGTATTGTTTTTCTTCCTGCATTATGCTTCCAATTTCTGAATTTCGTAAATATGTTTATATATTTCGGATTTTTTAACAAGAACTTTATGTGTACCTTTGTTCTCAACCTTTCCTTTATCAAGAACATAAATTATATCGGCATTGATAAAAGAGGATATTCTATGTGAAACAACAATAACAGTTATATCTTCTGAGAATTTTTTTAGATTAGTTAATATCTCTTTTTCAGTATTGGTATCCACTGCACTAAGTGCATCATCAAGAATAAGTATTTTTGGATTTCTTATTATTGCCCTTGCAATACATATGCGTTGCTTCTGTCCTCCTGAAAGAGCTACTCCCTTTTCTCCAACAAGTGTATTATAATTATCCTTTAATTCTATAATATTTTGATGTACAGAGGCAATTTTGCACATTTCTCTGATTTCCTCATTGCTTGCTTCCGGTTTACCAAATCTAATGTTTTCTTCTATTGTTGCAGAAAATAAAAATGAATCCTGTGGTACATAGCCAATAGAATCCCTTATTCCTGAAATTTTTAAGTCCTTATAATTTTTCTCATCAAAGAGTATTTCTCCATCCTGGGGTTCCACTACACGCATGATCAAATCTATAATTGTGCTTTTGCCTGACCCGATTTTCCCACATAATCCTGTATATTGACCTTTATTTATTTTTAAATTTATATTATCTAATACAGATGTCTTTTCATAGGAAAAAGTAAGATTCCTTAATTCAATGTCACCATTTATACTTGAATAAACTGCTGATTTTTCATCTTTAATATCCGGTTGCTCCTCAAGAAATGTATTGATTCTTCTAAATGATGCAATTCCTCTTTGAAAGATGTTTGTTACAAATCCCACTGCCATCATGGGCCAGACAATAATTCCAATATATGACATAAAGGCAACAAGTTCTCCTGGGGTAAGCTCATTTAATATAACCTGCTGACCTCCAACAAATAGTATTATTGCAATTCCAACCTGAGAAAGGAGAAATATCATTGGGAACATTGTTCCCCATATTTTTATAAGCGTTATGTTTTTATTAAGATAATCATTACTTATTCTATCAAAATTTCTTGATTCGGCTTCTTCCTGCTGAAATGCCTGAATTATTTTTATACCTGAAAACATTTCTTGTGCCTTATCGCTCATTGCCGAGAACCCTTCCTGTACTGCCTTAAATTTGCTGAACAGCATACGCATAAAGAATAATGCAATTATTGATATTAAAGGCAATGGAATAATTGCAAAAAGTGTTAATTTCACATTAAGATTAAGCATAAAAATAATTGTTGCTATAAAAAGGAATATAGCATCAAAACCGGCAATTATACCAAATGCCGTTGACATTCTTACGGCACGCATATCATTGGTCATATGTGCCATAATATCACCTGTTTTAACATTATGGAAAAATTTATTTGATAGTATTAATAAATGATTGAATAATCTATTCTTGAAATCCATTTCAATAAAATGAGCCATACCAATAATTATCATTCTCCACATATATCTAAATATCCCTATGCTAAGAGCAAGTCCAAATAATGCAAGCATAAGATAGAGTAAACGATTAGCTCCCTGTGTAGGCATTATAGTATAATCAATTGCATTTTTTACAATTCTTGGGGAAACCAGCTGAGCAATATTAACAGCTATAAGAGCCAAAAATCCCAATACCATTCTTAATGGTGCTTTCCTGTAATATGAAAGTATAAATTTAATTAACATAAAAGATATAATAATATAAAACCAATATTAAATCAACCAAATACATAAAAAATCACAAATAAATAATATATGATATCTAGCCGGGGGTTGACTTTTTGACATTTTTACAGCTTTTTGCAGCCCTTGATGTGCCTTTATTGTATACAACAATGTGTTGTTTGTCAATATATAGTGTTTTATTTAATATTTTAATAGAAAAAGTGCAATATATTACTAATAATTCTGTCAAAATGTCAACCCCCGACCTAACTATTAAGTCTTGTTAATTTTCAAATTAAATGTATAATCTGTATTATGATAAATTATATTCCTGTATTCATTGCCGAAAAGGAAAAACACAAGGAGTATAATGGTTCGTTTAAGGCATCCGTTATGTTTCTTGATATTTCCGGGTTCACTTCCATAACCGAACAGCTTTCTTCTCATGGAAAAGCAGGAGCAGAAGAATTATCTTCAATAATAAACAAGGTGTTTGGTCAAATGATTGATGTAATATACTCAAACAATGGTTTTATTTCTACTTTTGCAGGCGATGCTTTTACAGCAATCTTTCCTAATACAGCAATGGATACCGTTTCTAACTGTGCCTGTGAGATCCAGAATATCTATACTAATTATAAGATCAAATCCAAGCTTATAAAGGGCTTATCAATTTCATTAAAAATTGGAATTTCACATGGTTTATTAAATTGGGGAATTCTTGGTAAAGAAAACCATAGAACATTCTTTTTTAAGGGTAATTCAATAAATAATGCTGTTAATGCAGAACATTGTACAAAACCTGGAGAAATATTATTACATGGTTCTGCTGCAAAATTATTGAAAACAAAAAAAATATTAATTAAAAATAGGAATGGCTTTTTCAAACTTAAACAATATAAAGTCAAATCACAATCATTTCATCCTAAAAAGCAAATTATTTCCAAAAAGATTTTGAATCAGTATTTTTCCTTCAATGTATTAAATAAAAATAAGAGTGAGTTTAGACAAGTAGTATCTGTTTTTATGCAATTTAAGAAATTAAGTGATTTTAAAAAATTAAATGAATTCATCACAACAATCATTACATTATCTGATAATTATGGCGGTTATTTTAATTTACTGGATTTTGGAGATAAGAATAATCTTGTACTTATACTATTTGGTGCTCCTATTTCACATGAGAATAATATGATACGGGCAATTGACTTTGTTTTGGAAATAAAAAAATTGTATGGGAATGATATAAAGGCCGGCTTATCCTATGGAACCGTATATGCCGGTCTTGTTGGATCTAATATAAGAGCAACTTATACTGTTTTGGGTGACAATGTCAATTTGGCTGCAAGATTTATGAGTAAAGCAGATTGGGGAGAAATATGGATTTCTGAAAATGTAGGAAGAAAAATTCAGATGTCCCATAACATTGAGTATTTAGGAAGCATTACTTTTAAAGGAAAATCAAAAGAAACCCAATTGTATAAATTACTTGGAAATCTAAATATTCAGGATGAGTTTTTTTACTCTGGAAAATTTGTTGGCAGAAAAAGGGAATCAAAATTAATTTCTAAACACTTAAATCATATTAATAATAACAAATATGGCGGCTTGGTTTATGTATACGGAGATGTTGGTATTGGTAAAACAAGAATTATATTTAATTCTATTGAAGAGTATAAATCAAAATCAAATAGGATTATTCTTAAAACTGATAATATTCTTAAAAAAAGTTTAAATCCTTTTGAATATATGCTTAAAAAATATTTTTCTGTAAATGAAAGCAATTCCAATAAAGAAAATAATAAATTATTTAATACTAAATTTGATGAATTAATTGAAACAGCAGGGAAAATTCATACTAGAAAAGCAAAAGCATTACTTCGCGAATTGATTGACAGAAGAGAAATCATTGCCGAGTTTTTGAATATTAAGACCAAAGAATCCCACCTTTTATCCCTTGATCCAAAGGCAAAGTTTAATAATCTTCTTATTGGAATAATATCATTTATAAAGATCCTGTCACTCATCAAGCCGCTTATTATTATTATTGAGGATTTGCAATGGATGGATTCTGATTCAAATAAATTATTATTACAATTATTCAATGATATAAATCAATTTCCTTGTGTTTTTTTGGTTTCAAGTAGATTCTTTGATAATGGCGAAAAACCAAGGTTGGCGATTAAGGATATTTTTGTTTCAGAAATTATTCTTAAAAAAATTGAGTCTGAAGAAACTGAGGAATTTGTGAAATTACAGTTAGGATATGAAACTGATAAGAAATTGCATTCTTTGATCCTTAAAAAAACGCAGAGCAATCCTTTTTTTATGGAACAGTTCTGTTTGTATTTATTTGAAAATAGATATATTGAATTAAAAAACAATATATATTCATTAAAAGCAGTTAATATTGATATTCCTTCGGGAATATATCCCATTCTAATTTCACGAATAGATAGATTATCGCAAAAATTAAGAAATCTTATTCAAAGTGCCTCAGTGCTTGGAAATGAATTTAATATTAATATTTTATCATCAATGCTATCAGGTAAAAGTAATATTAAACCCATCTTGAAAACGGGAGAACAGGAAAATTTGTGGAATGCTGTTTCCCAAATAAAATATTTATTCAAACATAGCTTGCTTCGTGATGCTGCATACAATATGCAAATGAAAAAGCAGTTAAAAAAATTGCATAAAATTGCTGCCATTACAATGGAAAAGGTCTTTATTAATAATAAAAATTTTTATAGTGATATTGCTTTTCATTATGAACAGGCAGAAATGAAAAATGAAGCAAAACAATATTTATTATTAGCCGGTGATTTTGCAAAGGAAAATTTTAAAAATGAGGATGCTGTTTCCCTATATGAAAGATTATTAAAATATGAAAAGAAAAACAGAAAAATTGTTTCAATTAAAATGAAGATTGGGGAGATTTATGAAATAATAGGTAGATGGAAAGAATCTATTGAAATCTATAAAACTATAAAAAGAATTGGGAATAAATTGAAAAATGAATTAATTATTGCAGATGCCGAAAACAGACATGGGTATATATCAATAAGATTGGGCAATAATGAATATGCAATTAAGTTATTTAAAAGGGCTTTAGAAAAATATAATAAGACTAATGAAAAAGTTGGTATTTCGGGGACTTACAATAATTATGGCATTGCTTATGGTAATTTGGGCAATTTTGAAAAAGCATTGTATTATTACAATATGAATTTATTGTTTATTGAAAAAAACGAGAAAAGCGAGAAGAAACTTCTATTTGATAAGGCCTTAACATATAATAATATGGGCTTAATATATCAATATAAAGGTAATTATAGTAAAGCTCTTATGCTTTTTAATAAAAGTAAAAAAATATCAAATAAAATGGGACTGAAAAGAATTCCTGCTTTGACCAACATTGCAAATATCCAGTTTCTTAAAGGAAATCTTGATAATGCTGAAGATTTATACAAAAAACTACTCATAAAAAACAATAAATTGGGAGAAAGATATGTGATTAGAATTCTACAAAATAATCTTGGTAGTATTTATACATTAAAAGGAAATTATTCTGAAGCATTAAAATTTTATAATCTAAGCTATGATCTTGCAGTGAGCATTGGTGATAAAGGTGGGATTAGAACTGTATTGTCAAATCTTGGTGATGTTTACTTTGAAATAGGTGATCTATCAAAATCTCTTAATTATCTTAATAAAGCTCTAATTCTTGCAAAAGAATTGAAAGAAGATCAAAGACTTTCTACGATATATTTTGATCTTGTTTCAATTTATAAAATAACAGGCGAATACAAAATTGCAATCAAATACTTAGACAAAGTGATTAAAAAAGCAAAAGCATTAAATGTTGATGATCGTTTAATTAAAGGTCTTTTATGTAAAGCAGAGATCTTTTATGAACAAAAGAATAAGAATATATATAAGATAATCAAGAAAATTGAAAAATATTCATTAACCGATTTTTTCAAATCTCATAGTTTTGACATTGAATTTATAAAAGTAAAATCAGATATACTTTTAAATAATGATTCTGCAATTTCTTGTTTAGAAAATATGTTAAATAAGTATAAAGATGATGAAAATCAGGCCGAGATCCTCTTTGAATTATACCGATTAACTAATAAAAAATCATATAAAATTAAATCATTAAAATTGTATAAAAAATTATATTCTATAAAAAAAAGTTATAAATACAAAATAAAGATTGATATTCTTAAATAGAATCCCCAATCATTTGCTTTGTTTTTAATGCATTTGTTAATGCAAAGCCACCATGACAATTATTAAAAAATACAAAAACATTTATTGCCTTTTTTGAAATCATCTTAATTTCCGAAGCAAATATTTTTAGTTCATCATCATTATAATTATAATGATACCGTTCCTTTGGATTATACCAGTCATCATTTCTTCCATGTAAACGGTAATATGCATTCTTATCAGTTAATCTTAATTCCCTTTTATGCAAATTGGTTTTTTCTGGTAAATCTGTTATTACATAATTCATTTTATTCTTTCTAAGAAAATCATAGACATCTTCTCTATTCCAATCACTACCCCTGAATTCAATATATGAAGGAATATCTTCAAAATACTTTACTCTTTCTTTAATTATTTCCAAATTTTTCTTATTAAAATGAAATGATTCCGGAAATTGAAATAATACACCTTCATAATTATTCTTCACATTCCCTTTTCTGTAATTACTCACGTAATCTTTAATTATTTCATTGCCTTCAAATATATGTGTTATTCCTTTATATGCCTTTATGATGTATTTAAACCCTTTAGGAGCCTTTAAGGAAAAATCTCTTATCATCTTTTCTGATGGCTGCCTGTAATATGAGAAATTCAATTCAACAGTATTAAATCCGATATTAATATATTCATTAAACATTGTTTTTATCTTTGTTGTTTCAGGATAAACAGTTCCAATCCATTCTTTATAATGGTATCCGCTTGTTCCTAAATATAACATTTTATGCTTATTTTAACGATTTTTTAGAATTTATTTCATTATTCATAAATATATTATAAATATGTTACCATTCTTAGTCAACAGCAATAGTATCTCTTAAATCTATTGTTAAATATTTTTTCCAAATTTTCCATATATAAATGAAATTGTTGCTGTATTTGTTGCAGGTCCTGCAATAAGAAAACCAAATAGTACATATGGTGACATTTCTAAAAGCAAAAAACATGTTTCTTTAAAAACATTTAGTATGATTTGTATTACTTATTCTGTAAATTCTACTTTTACTCTTTCAATATCCCAAAGTGCTTCCAGTTTTTCAACAATGTCTTCTTTTAGAGAATTTGCAAATTGATGATTTGAAGGAATATCCATAATTACAATTATTTCTTTATTTATTAATTCTACCTTCTTTATTAAATTTGTTTTTACTACATCCAATCCTGTAATAGGGTTCATTACATGTTTTAATCGCTTATTAATGATTTCAATTGTAGTAGCTTTTTTATTCTTAATAAGCCCATTTTTCTCTTCATAATTATTAATGGCTGCCCTTAATCCATCAACTGCAAGTACTGAACAATGTTGTTTTATTGGAGGTAATCCACCCAGTTCATCTGCTGCCTGCTGCCATGATATATCTTTTGCCTCATCAATTGTTTTTCCCTTTGCAAGCTCTGTAACAATAGATCCTGTTGCAATATTTGATGCACATCCATATGATTGGAATTTAATATTCTCAATCCTTTTTGAATCCTTATCAACCTTAATATACACTGCAACCATATCTCCACATGCAGCACTGCCTTCTATTGCCTTTCCGTCTGGATTGTCTATTTTCCCAACATTTCTTGGATGTTTAAAATGTTCAATTACCTTTTCTGAATATGGTAAGCTCATTTATGCCTCCGCTTTTTTTATTGGACTGATCTTTCTTAATATTTCAATGATTTCTTTTAATGCCAAGACGGTTTCATCAATCTCCTTCTTTGTATTGAATCTACCAAATGTAAATCTTACTGATCCATGTGCTCTTTCATGATCTCCACCAATTCCAAGAATAACATGACTTGCCTCAAGCGATTTGCTAAAACATGCTGATCCTGTACTTACGGCAATCCCTCTCATATCAAGATGAAGTGTGATTGATTCACCCTCAACATAATGAAATGTTATATTTGCATTGTGAGGAATTCTTTTTGTTGGATGACCATTTATTATTGTATCAGGGATTTCATTTATAATTCTTTTAATTATATAATCCCTCATCTTTTCTAATTCAATATTTTCATCCTTAGTAACTAATTTTACAGCTTTTGCAAAACCAACAGCAGATGGAATATTTTCCGGACCTGCTCTTTTATCAAATTCCTGATAACCGCCATCCATGATTTTTTTAATGGGTGTTCCTTTTTTTATATATAAGGCACCAATCCCTCTGGGACCATGAATTGTATATGCATCAATGGTCATTAAATCAAGATTCCATTCCTTTACATTAATAGGAATTCTCATAAATGCATGTGTGGCATCTGTATGGAGAAGAATGTTTTTTTTCTTAACAATTTCTGCAATCTCTTTAATGTTCTGCAATGTACCTATTTCCTGATTAGCTGTCTGAATGGAAACAATAGCTGTATCATCCCTTAAGGCATTCTTCAATTCATTAATATTTAATAAGCCATATTCATCAACACCAATATATGTTACTTTGTATCCATCTTTTTCAAGCATTTTCACAGTATTGAGAATAGAAAAATCTTCAATTGTGGAAATTATTATGTGTTTTTTATTTTTTAGTTTTTTAAGAATGCCTTTTATTGCCAAATTATTGGATTCTGTAAATCCCGAAGTAAATACAATTTCCTTGGTTAATGCATTAATGCTTTTAGCAATAGTTTCACGCGATATCCTTAATGCATCCTTTGCATCTGTTCCCATTGAATAGCCAAAATCACTTGTAGGGGTAGCATATGAATCAAATAGATATGGTTCCATTTCTGCTAATACTCTTTCATCCATTCTTGTACTGGAACTATTATCAAAATATATTTTATCCATTTTTCTCTCCTTTTTTATTAATGAAATCGGCAAGAGTACTTTTTGATAGAATCTCTATATATGAATCATTGATCTTTTTCCATAAATCCCGTGTTACACATTGTTTTGATTTATCACAATTTTCAGGATGCATAGCACATTCAACAGGATAATTATCTCCTTCAAGTGTTGAAATAATTTCATATGATGATATATTCCTTGGCTTTTTTGTAAGCACATATCCATTATGAACGCGTCTTACAAGATTTTTTGCTTTTAATGGTCTTAGAATATGATCAAGATATTTCATTGATAAACCCTCTTCTTTAGCAATTTCCTTTAATAATACAGGTTTTTTATCAAAATTCTCTGCTAATACGATCATTGCTCTTAATCCATATCTTGCTCTTGTTGATAATTTCATTATTTCTCCTTTGTTCTACTTGTTCTATTGAATTGGTAGAACTAATGATAATATATTTGCTTTTTCTTTTTTGTCAACCTCCAAAATCCAAAAAAATGTAAAATGCTGGGTTCTTTCTACATATTCAATGGTATTCACTTTAATAACAAATGAACCCTTCTTTTCCGGCAAAAAGTCTATGTTGTAAATAGCACAACAATAGAACATCCTAATAATGACGGTAAGATGAGTTCCGTTGCAATTTAACTTTTAAAACCGATAAGAATAATAGTCCCTCAAGTATATATTTCTTATTCCACATTAAATATGAAAAAATTATAGCATTTTTACATTAAGGCAAAGAAGAAAGAAAATTATTTGCACTTACAAGTACACATTTGTTTTTCAATCTATAAATATTTTTTTTATTTGTTAATTGAATTCCAGCTATATTAAATATTTCACTAAACTTTAACAATGTTTTACTGAAATTATCATTATTATATTTTGCTTCTATTAATAAAAATGGGGTATTATTTTTAAGTATAATAAAATCAACTTCTTCTCCTAATCTATTTTTAATATATCTTAACTCAAAATTATCAACTCCCAAGTCATTCAAATTGTTAATTAATCTTAATAATTCAAGAGCAATCATGTTTTCAAATTTAGCACCTAAATTATTTACAACCCCATAATCATACATATAATATTTTTTTTCTTTCAGAAGTGCTTTTGATGTTTTTGTGTAAGGCATAATGCTAAATATAAGAAAAAAAGATGACAAATGATATAGCCATTTCTTTATTGTATTTGGTGAGACCTCAAGCATTTTAGCACATGAAAGATATGAAAGATTTGATGATACATTTTCAGGAATATATAACAGCAGATTTTCTAGTTTAATTATATCCATTATATTGCTAGCATCTCTTATATCCTGCCTTACTAATTGTGTTCTGTAATCTTTTTTCCATCTTCTATAAAATCTTTTATTGTTTTTTAAAAATGGCTCCGGGAAAGGAGAAATATCTAGAAAAATATTCATTAATTTATATGATTCTTTATTTTTGCTGTAATTAATAAAATTCATAGGATCATATAAAAATCCTTCTACTTTTCTTCTTTTACAAAATTCACTTAATGTAAATGGAAAAAGATATAAATTGTTTTTTCGTCCTGTAAGTGCATCTCCTCCCTTTTGATACAAATCCATTCTCCCGCTTCCAGTAAGAATAAAATCATATTTGGAAGAATCTTTATCATAAACACCCTTTATATATGATTTCCATTTATAGAATTTGTGTATTTCATCAAATATAATTAGTGGTTTTGATGAATCCCTTCTATTCAATTCCTCATAAAAATATGGCTTGTTTAATACTTTTAAAGGATACTCATCATAATTATAGTAAAATGAATTTTTATATTTCTTACTAATCTGATTTGCAAGAGTGGTTTTTCCTACCTGCCTTGGTCCTATAATCAATATTGGTTTACCGTCTTTGTTTATTTCCTTCCATAATGTAATATATGTTTTTCTATTCATAAATAAATTTTATCAATTATCTCCTTATTGTCAAGTACTTTTTTTCAATGCTTTGCAAATTTGTACGGTACTTTTTTTCAATACTTTGCAAATTTGTATATATGAAAAACAATAGTTTCCTATAAATACAATATTGCTTTCTCTATTGACTTATTTTTAAAAAATGCTATTAAGAATATAAAACAAGGAGAATATAAATGATATCAATTGTAAGAAAGACCATTATTTCAATAAACACAAATAGTTTAATAAAAAAAATGCTTGGGGCAATATTGTTTGCGGGCATAACAGCTCTTTCTGCTCAGGCAAGGATATATCTGCCATTTACTCCTGTACCCATTACGCTTCAAACATTTGCAGTACTTTTGTCCGGATTAATGCTTGGTTCTTTGTGGGGCATGGGAGCACAGATCATATATTTATTTGCCGGCACTTTTATTTTTTCACTGTTCAGTGTAAACAATCCCGGCATTATGGCAATATTCGGACCAACGGGCGGTTATTTAATTGGATTTACAATGACAGCTTTTTTAGCTGGTAAATTAAAGAATATGAGATTATCATATGTAAGAACAATTGTTTTATTAGCTCTTATAAATTTTTCCTGCATATATATTCCCGGAGTTATTCAGCTTGGCATTTTTACAAATATGCTGAGTTCAATACCAAAATTCTTTACTTTACTTCAAATGGCTTTTTTCCCATTTATTGCAGGTGATATTATAAAAATCATTATTGCCTCTTCTGTTATATGGGCAATAAAGAAGTCATCTATTGACTTATAATTTAATTGGTTTAATCTATTAATAAAGATTTAAAGGAGGTATAATGAAAATTGCAATTCCTGTATTAACAAATGAAGGAAAGAAATCAGTTATTAGTGAACACTTTGGTCATGCACCGCATTTTGCATATATTGAAATTGATGAAAAAGGAAAATACGAAATTAGTATTGAAAAAAACCCTCTTGAAGGTCATGGTCCCGGAGATATACCCCGTTATCTTGCAAATAAAAAAGTAAATAAACTTATTGTAAGGGGAGTGGGCGGTAGAGCAATCGGATTTTTCCAGCAATTTGGCATTGATGTTATTAAGGGAGCTGAAGGCAATATTGAAGAAATTATGGAATCATTGGAAAAGGAATCCCTTAAAGACAAGGATTATACACCCAAAGAAAAACATACAGATAAATAATTTTTATGTTTATTAATTCATCTGTATTTGTTTGGGTAATTTTACCATTACTGATTTTTATTGCACGGATCCTTGATGTATCTATTGGAACATTAAGAATAATTTTTGTTTCAAGGGGAATGAAATATTTAGCTCCACTTCTTGGTTTTTTTGAAGTACTTATCTGGCTTATTGCCATTGGTCAGATAATGCAGCATTTGGATAATGTTATGTGCTATATTGCTTATGCAGGGGGTTTTGCTGCAGGAAATTATCTTGGTATTATAATTGAACAAAAGCTAAAAATGGGTATCTATATTGTTCGGATTATTACTCAAAAAAACGCTAATGAACTAATAAATTTTCTACGCTCAAAGGATTATGGCATTACCAGCATTGATGCAGAGGGGTCCCAGGGAAAGGTTAATATTTTATACTCAATAATCAGAAGAAAAAATCTAAATCATTTTATTGAAAGCATTGAGCAGTTTAATCCAAATGCTTTTTATACAATAGAAGATGTCAGATTTGTTTCAAAAGGGATCTTCCCTCCTATTAGAGAAATTGATTTTATCAGTAGAAGGAGAATAAAAAATCAGAAAAGAAAATAGAAAACATTTATCAAAAGGAGACTAAAATGAAACGATTAATGATTTTGTTGTTAATGGCAATTCTTTTATTGACTGTTTGTAATTCACCACAGGAAATGGTGAAAAAAGCGGTTGAAACTGTAGAAACAAAGGTTATTGAAAAAACAAATGAAGTTAAAGAAAAAGAACCCATCATTGTTTCTATGCATGAAGCTGAAACCTTTTTCAAATCAGCCAAAACAATGAGTGAAAAATATGAAGATATTGATTTTATGTCTCCTGTTGTAGCAGCTATTCAGGCAGGAAAATCTGGTATGGATATAGATAAGATATTTGAAAAAGAATTAAATATGTCATTTAAGGAATATGGCACCCTAAGTACTCGTATTGTTATGGCTGAAGCAGAGTATCAGGGTGTTGTAATGACAAAAGATATATATAATCAAATGGAAAACGGATATGAAAAGGCATTAGAAGAAAAAGATAAAGTTGAAATGACAAAGGAAGAAAAAGAAGAATATCAAAGACAATTGGATGAAATTCTTAAGCAATTAACAGAATTGGAAGAAAAATTAGAAAGTGCTGATGTTGAAAGGATTGAAGAAAATCATAAAATCATTAATGAAGTGAAGGAAAAGTACGGATATTAATAGATCATATAATAAATTTTGCTAATTTTTTCTTCGTATTTTTAGAAATTAAAAATCGAATGCGGGTTCCTTTATAGAAGTCGCATTCGAATACTCCTGATTGATATTCATCATATTTTTCCATTAATGATTGATGTGATTGCAATGAAAATTGATCCGCCATCATTATTATTGTCATCAAATGCTCTGCAACAACCTCATTATCTGAAAATTCAAAACCCGAAAATGGTAAATTAACATGAAATAATGCATCTGATTCATTGTCAAAATGGTATTTGTCCTTTATTGATTGCAATATACCTATCCCAGAGTCAATTACAGTTAGTTCAATATCCAATGCACCTATTTCCATCTCAAGCTGAATAAATTCCGCTTTTGCATGCTTGTTAATATTGGTAATAAGCTCATATAATATAAATTGCAATATTGGAAAACAATTCTTATTGCATGCCTTTTTGATATTTGCTTTTGAAAGAAAATCCCCTGTAATTGTTTCAATTTTCATTTTTGTTTCATATATTTTGGAAAATTGTTTAAGATACGGATCATTATCTGCCTTTAATATATAGAATGAACCCTTTGTTCTACCTGTTTTAATAATTTTCCCTTCTTTAACAAGGGATTGCATATACCTATTTACCATTTGCCTGGAAATCTTAAACTGTTTTTGCATCATCCTTGTATCTGCCTGTCCCAAATCAGAAATAAAATTGAATAATTTATCTTTTACTGACATAATTATATTGTACTTATTGTCAATCGATTGTCAACCCCTTAGGTCGGGGTTTGACTTTTTGACATTTTTTTGCCTTAAAATGCTTTATTCTTGTGTTCATTATGAAATATTTGTCTATATATAGTAGCTTTTATATAAATCTAAGAAAAAACAGCTCCTAAATATGTCAAATTGTCAAACCCCGACCTTAGATATTCTTATGATAGGGATTTTCCACCAGAATGTTTGATATTTTTACCTTTAACAATATATATTGTATCTTCTGCAATATTAGTTGCCAAATCAGCAATTCTTTCAAGGTTCCTTGCTATTTCAATAAGATGAATGGATATTTCTGTTTTCCCTTGATTTTCTGTCATAATTACAATAAGTTCCCTAACTATTTTATCTCTTAAATCATCAACAGTATCATCGGTTCTTAGAACATCTTCTGCAATATTTATATTTTCATCTATAAATGAAGATATGCTGTTTTTCACCATTGTAATTGTTATATTTGCCATTTTCGGTAAATCTATAAATGGTTTTATTATTGGTCTTTCAATAATATACTCAGCATGCTGACTCAGATTTACAGCATGGTCTCCCATTCTTTCCAAATCATTCCCCATTTTTAGAATAGTCATTATTGTCCTCAAGTCCTTTGCAAGCGGTTGAAACTGAGCAATTATATTAATGCATCTATCTTCTATTTCTATTTCATATTGATTTGCTGCCCTCTCCATTTCATACACATTATTTAAAGATTCTCCATTCTTTTCTAACAGTCCCCGTATTGATTTTTCTATCATTTTTTCCACTAATGCAGTATTTTCTACTATGGTTTTTTTTAATTTATTTATTCTTTGTTCCAACATATTAATCTCCGTTTGATATAATTGTTTCAAGCGACATTTTGCTTTCTTCTGTAATAAGATTTATTTCATTTATTCTGACTTCTTTCTTATTAATAGTAATTATATTATATGATGGATATCCCATTCCCTTTAATTTTCTTGTTGCTGATGTTCCTGAATTAATAAAATATGTGTTATTTAGATTCCATATCCATGGCATATGTTTATGTCCTGAAAATACAAAATTTACACCCAGGTCCTTTATAAGTTTCAACATATCACCGCTATCAACAGGGATATGTCTTTCTCTACCTGTTCCTGGAATTGGGATAAGATGATGATGTAATGTTATTGCCTTAATTTTATTATTCTTCCCCTTAAAACAATTCTCAATATATTTATAATGTGATCTCCCAATATGACCATCATCTAAATCCGGTTCGCTTGAATCAAGACCCAGAATAACTATTTCATCGTTTTCAAATTGAGGATATCTGGTTTTAAAAAATTTTTCAAATATCCTATATCCTTCATTTCTTGCATCATGATTGCCGGGAACAATAATCATGTTCTTGATTTTAAAAGCCTTTAAATATTCTACAACTTCCTCATATTCAAAATAGTAACCATTATCCGTAATGTCTCCTGATATTATTAAAAGTTCCGGGTTTATTCTATTCACCTGATCAATAAGCATGTTTCCCCATTCCTTGATGAAAAAACTGCTTGTTTTATGTAAATCAGAAATATGTATGATTTTCATGAATTATCTCCTTTTTTTATAATTTTACATTTATCCAAATTTTCCTGTTAAATATTGCTCTGTTCTGGAATCCCTTGGCACTGTGAATATCTCTTCTGTCTTTCCAAATTCAATAAGTTTTCCCAAATAAAGAAATGTAGTAAAATCACTTATTCTTCCTGCCTGAGCAATATTGTGCGTTACTATTAGTATAGTAATTTTCTTTTTCAATTCAACAATCAATTCCTCAATCTTATTTGTTGATTTGGGATCAAGTGCTGATGTGGGTTCATCCAAAAGCAGTATTTCCGGACCAACTGCAAATGCTCTTGCCATACACATTCTTTGCTGCTGTCCACCGGATAAATCAAAAGCATTTTTGTGAAGACGATCTTTTACTTCATCCCATAACCAAACATTTTTTAAGCTTTGTTCAACTTTTTCATTTATCAGATTTTTATTTCTAATGCCTTTGATTTTTAATCCAAATGCCACATTCTCATAAATTGATTTGGGGAAAGGATTGGGTTTCTGAAAAACCATTCCTACTTTCATTCTTAAATCATATACATCTATTTTTTCTTTATAAATATCCTTGCCGCCTAAAACAATATTGCCCTTTATTCTTGCTCCTGATAGATCATTCATTCTATTAAAACATCTTAGCAGTGTTGATTTACCACAACCGGAAGGACCAATTATCGCATTAACCTTTTTTTCAGGAATGTTTATTGAAATATCTTTAAGAATATGATCTTCTCCAAACCATAGATTGAGATTTTCAGTGATTAAAAGATTTTTTACCATTTCTTATTTCTCCTCATTTTAGTCCTTATAATTATTGCAATTAAATTAATCCCCAGTACCAGCATTAATAATACTATTGCAGTACCATAGGCAATTGGAACATGCTTTTCAGGAAATGAGCCTTCTGTCATTAATGCATATATATGATATGGCATAGCCATTACTTCATTCATTATTGATTTTGGCAATCTTCTTGTAAAAAAGGTTGCAGCAGTGAACATGATTGGTGCTGTTTCTCCTGCAGCTCTTCCTACACTCAAAATTGCTCCTGTTAAAATATTCGGCAATGCAGCGGGTATAACAATTTTTATAATTACCTGTCTTTTGCTTGCTCCAAGACCATAGGCAGCTTCTCTAAAATTATATGGCACCTGCTTAATTGCCTCTTCAGATGAATTAATAATTATTGGGAGTATCAAAATAGATAAGGTTAATGCTCCTGATAATATTGATACTTTGAAATTAAATAATGTTACAAATACTGCTAATCCAAATAATCCATAAACAATTGACGGCACTCCTGCTAATGTGTTAATTGCTGTTCTTATTATATTAATGAACCACTTTGGCTTACCAAATTCAACAAGAAAGATTGCTGAAAGAACCCCCAAAGGAAATGCTATTATAACCGAAAGCATTGTAAGATAAAATGTTCCTACTATTGCAGGGAAAATGCCGCCTTCTGTCATTCCATTTTTTGGTGCTTTCAGTAGAAAATCCAATGAAAGAACACTAAATCCCTTTATAAATATTAATAATAAAAATAGTATTAAAAAGACCATGCTTATAATTATTGTTGATCGTAATATATTAATTCCAAGAAATTCTTTTATTTCTCTGACTTTCATTAATTGCTTCCTTTATTTATAATCATTTGCATAAGTAAATTTGAGATAAAAGTAATAATAAATAGAATTATTGCAATTCCAAAAAGAGCACTATAATGCATGCCTCCAACAACTGTTTCTCCCATTTCTGCTGCAATTGCGTAAGTCATTGGTCTGACAGGTTGAAAAATATTCTTAAACATAGCCGTTGAACCACCTGCAACCATCAAAACAACCATTGTTTCCCCTATTGCTCTACCAAAGCCCAGAAGTACACCTGTAAGGACTCCCGATTTTGCTGATGGAAAGATTACTCTGAATATTGTTTCAATTTTATTTGCTCCCAGTGCATATGATGCTTCTTTTAGATGTTTTGAAACAGATGAAAAGGCATCCTCTGAAATACTTGAAATAATGGGAATCACCATTATGCCCAAAATAATGGAAGCCGAAAAAGCATTTAAACCTATAGGTAAATTAAATACTTTTCTAATAAATGGTGCAAGAAAAGCCATACCAAATAATCCATATATCACAGAGGGAATGCTTGCTAATAGTTCAATAAATGGTTTTAATATTTCTCTGAGCTTTGGATTGGCAATTTCGGATAAATATATTGCCGAGCCAACTCCCAATGGTAAAGCAACAATCAATGCTCCAATGGTTACAACAATTGAACTGACAATAAGTCCAAATATACCCATTTCTGCAGGTTCATGCGTAGGATGCCAGCTTGTTCCAAAAAGAAAATTGAAAAATCCATATTTACTAAAAACAGAAAAGCCCTCAGTAAAGATACTGATTATAATTCCAAAAAGAAAAACAACAGATAAAATTGCTGTTAACATTGTAATATATTTAAACATCTTATCTTTCATTTTCTATTTCCCTTTTTTATTTCCGGGGAGTTATACTCCCCGGATTTATATTTACTGTAAAGAAATGTAGCCAACCTTTTCAACGATTTGCTGTCCCTGTTCTGAAAGTACATAATCAAGATAGTCCTTTATTTCACCCTTTGGTTTTCCATTTGTGTACATATAGAGAGCCCTTGCAAGCTTATATGTTCCATTATTTACTGTTTCTTCCGAAGGCATAACATTGCCTACTGACACTGCTTTTACTTTATCCGAAAGAAATCCAAATCCAATGTATCCAATTGCTCCGGGTGTATTTGCTACTGTTGTTACTACTGCTTTATTTGATGCTAAAAGAAGAGCATCATCTCTTACTTTATCCCCTTCAAGAACAAGTGTTTTGAAAACCTCAAATGTTCCGGAAGAATAATCTCTGGAAATAACTACAATTGGAGCACTTTTCCCGCCAAGTTCTTTCCAATTGATAATTTTTCCATTATAAATATTTTTTAATTGCTCAAATGTTAAATTAGGAATTTTATTGGAAGGATTTATTATAATTGCTATTCCATCCATTGCAATAATTATTTCAAATGGGTCAACTCCATTTTCTCTTGCAATTTTTAATTCCTTTGTTTTTATTGGTCTTGATGCATTGGCAATATTTGTCTGTCCATTCATAAGGGCTGCAATTCCCACTCCCGAACCACCGCCTCTTACTGATATATTAATATCAGGATTAATCTCCATATACATTTCTGCTGTCATTTGGGCTATTGGAAAAACTGTTGTTGAACCCGTAATTGAAATATCATTTGAAAAAATAAATCCAGCACCTAAAATAAGGGCTAAAAGCATAATTAATGTTTTTTTCATTTTTTTCTCCTTTAATTATTTGATTTTGTGTGAGACTTTCCATCTCAATTGAATCATAACAATGTCCTTGGGATCCTTTGCTGCATCTTCATACATTGTCCTTTCCCAGTTTGTTTGTAAAAACAGCAATGGCTTATTTTTTGCATCTCTTAAAATATTAACATTAAATCCTGCGGTAATTCTTTGATGAGAATCATCAATACTTGTGCTTTCAGTATTTTTATCCCATGAGTCATATCTTGCTATAATATCAATATCAATAGGCATTATTCTGCCAAGTTGAAGAACAGGCATTATCATATAACCCATTGCATTATCTCCATCAATATTCTTTGACAAATATTCACCCCATATATAGAATGGTCCAAATGCTACCTTGGTCACAATTGCATAGGAAAGTGTTGTTGTATCATTTAGGGTTGTATCAAGTAATTCATCCTTATTAAGAAGACCGCTTTTTGTGTAATAAGCAGAACCGCCTATTGTAAATCCTGCAAATGGAATAATTCTTAGATTACCAATAAATGCCGGATTAATATCTATATCTCCGCCTGTTTTCTTGTATCCCTCTCCATTGATAATCTGTAATGAATATTCTCCAAAACCATTGGGTATATATCCATATATTCCCATACCGTAATCTGTTGATGCAATAACCTTTTCTTTATCTTCCAATGCTTTTTGTATTGTTGTATAATCCCAATCATAAATTGTGGCAAAATAATTCTTCATTAATCCAAATGTGAATTTTGCTTCAGGGATTATGATTTTGGAAAAATCAATATATGCATATTTTAATTTCAACCCTGCCCCATCTAATCCATCATCATCAGAGAATAGATCAATATTGAATCTTCCTTTTATATTGTCAGTGAACTGTGGTTCTAATCTGAGATATCCTCTTTTTAAAGCAAATTCGCTTTCCTCTACTGTGCTGCCATTTAGTTCTGTTGTATATCTATTCCACAATTCCATGGATATTTTTGTTTCCATTGAACTTAATGGGAAAAATACAGCAATAAAAAATAGGACCATTAAACAAAAACTACGAATTTTCATGTACAAACCTCCATTGTAAAAATTATATATGCTTAATATAGAGAATATTAGTTAATTTGGTATGAATAAAATGTTAAAAATTTGTTAAGAAATTAGTATTTAACTACTTTACAGATGTTTTTAATGGTAATTTCACAATAAAGATGCTGCCCTTGCCTATTTCCGATTCAACTGTTATTGTTCCATTTATAAGATTTATAAGCCTTTTTACTATAGATAATCCTAACCCTGTCCCACCGCTTTCCCTTGAACGGGATCTATCAATCACATAAAATCTATTAAAAATATGTTCTATTTTATCTTGTGGTATTCCTATTCCTGTATCTATAATACATATTTTAATATTATTGGTACTTTCTTCAATTTTGATTTCTATTTTCCCCCGCTTTGTATATTTAATAGCATTTTCCACTAGGTTTATAATGATCTGCTCCAATTTAAAGGGATCAGTATCAATGATTGCTTTCTTAATTGATGGTGTAAATATCAATTCTATTCCCTTTTGCCGGGCAATGTTTTTAAATATTGCAATTTCATTTTTAATGAATTCAATCAAATCTATTTCTTTTATTTGATTTTCATAATGTTTTTCTTCAATAGATGAGAGAATTAATAAATTTTTAACAATCCTAATTAATCTTTGTGTATGTTTCTGCATAATATGTACATATCTTTTGTTTTCTTTTGATTGTTCATCCTTTATGGTTTCCAAAAATCCCTTTATTGCCGTTAGTGGTGTGCGTAATTCATGTGATACATTTTGAATTAACTCTTTCTTTATATTATCAATATCCTTTATTTTACTAATATCATAAAGCATTATTATAATTTCTTGTGTGTTTTTTATATAAACACCTTTAATATGATAATATTCCTTTTCAAATATAATTTCTTCTTCATAATTGTCTTTCTTTTGTTTTATATTATTTATTATCTGTAACAAATCATGGTTTTTCACTTTTTTAAAGTATTTAAACCCATCCTCTTTGTATCCAAATATCTCCTTGCATTTCTTATTGCTCATAATAACTTCATCATCCTTATTTATGAGCATTACTGCATCTTCAATGGAAGAAAGGATTTTTTTCTGCAATTCCTTTTGTTTTGATTTTTCATTAAAAAGATCATTGATCTTCTTAACCATATTATTAAAACCAATAGATAATTCATTTATTTCAGAATTTGACTCAGGAAAAACACTTATATCAAAATTTCCTTCTGATACGGCATGGGATGCCTTTATTAACTCTTTTATGGGTTTAGTAAAAGATCTTGCAAAAAGCACTGCTGCTATTAATGATAATAAAATAAGAATTATATTAATTATTATAATTTTTATTATAATATTCTGATATAATAATGAAATCTCT
Source organism: Caldifarciminota bacterium (assembly GCA_030592285.1). GTDB lineage: Bacteria > Hydrothermota > 32-111 > 32-111 > 32-111 > JAUVJU01. The sequence continues at coordinate 8,663 of JAUVJU010000003.1, read as the reverse complement.
TTTGCCGGCAGGGATGTTCTTATTATTCCTTTTATAGCATCATCTTTTCCATATGGAACGGCTATATATAACATTTCAATATTCAATGTTTCTGAAAATCGTCTTGATGTTCCTATTCCATATTTCAATGCCTGTTGAAATTCCGGTCTATTTGCATGGTTTTCCATTAATAAAGGATTTTTGTCCGAGTCCGCTATAACTTTTCCATTAATATTAATAATTGTTATTCTTCTATGAATGTTTTTCCCGGTTTCTTTTATATACTCATCCAAATTAGATATATCCATATAGGAATAATTGTTTATATGTGCTTGAAGTAAAACAGAAATATTTTCAAGATCATGCTTAATATTTATTATGAATTGATCTTTTACATAATTATATGAAAATAAAAAAACAATTGTTGAAAATATACAAATAATAATAAGAAAAAACATGAAAAAACGGAAAAACAATGAATTCCTCATTCTGACACCTTATATCCTACACTATGTACATTTTTGATATATTTTCCCGCCTTTTTAAGCTTTTCTCTTAAATGCTTTATATGAACATCTACCGTTCTTGCGGTTACATATTTTTCGCTTCCCCATAACATATCAAGTATTTGCTTTCGTGAAAATACCCAGCCCTTGCGTTTTGATAATATTAGCAAAATATTATATTCTGTTGCGGTTAATTCAATTTTCTCATTTTTTGTATAAACTTCATGCATTTCTGTATTAATGATAATATCTTCACCAATTTTGATGATTTTCTCTTCTTCTTTTTTATTATCCATTCTTCTCAGTACAGCTTTAACCCTTGCAATTAATTCTTTTGGGGAAAATGGTTTTGTTATATAATCATCTGCTCCCAGTTCAAGTCCAATAATTTTATCTGTTTCATCAACTTTTGCAGTAAGCATAATTATAGGAATCTTTTTTGTGTATTGATTGTTTTTAAGATTCTTACAAATCTCAAAGCCATCTTCATTGGGAAGCATTAGATCTAAAATTATTAAAGATACATCTCTGTTTTCCAGATATTCATAAAAACCATTGCTATTTTCAAATTCAACCGAATCAAATCCATTCTTTTTCAGATTTACGGTTAATAATTCTCTAATATCACTTTCATCATCAATAATTGCTATAAGTCGTTTATTCATCTATTGTTCCCTTTTTAAATACTAAATATTTGTGGGGATCCACTTTTTTAGGTTCTTGAATCAATATCTTTATTGATTTTTTTGTAATGATCATTTCAGAAATATTCTGACTATCTTTACAATCATTTTCAATAGTATTGCCTTCAAATATTAATTGACATTTTCTTTTAATAATAATTGTACAATCTGTTTTTTGTATTAATAAATCGGGATTTAATGTTTCTAATGGATGTTCTTTTTTCCAGCAGCCAATAAATCTACTTTTTAATGGTATTTCATATACTGCCATTTCATAAAGACCATCTTTTAATTCTATTAATTGATATATGTGTTGAATAATTGGTTTGTTATTTTTAGTAAATGATTGTTCCATATAGATCCAGAATCCATCATTTTTGTTTTGCCATATTGGATGCATTGTTAAATGTATTTCATTTGTGCTATTACTATATATTCCTGTTATCCACTTTGCTAATTTTATATAATCATTGCTTTTTGTAATTTCCTGTACTTCCATGTTTGATTTATTACAGGAAATTAGTAGAAAGGATATAATAAATAATAGTATAAATTTTTTTATATAGATTTTCATAATATCAATATTAACATAAAGTAGTTTTTTTAACAAGTTGTTTATTACATGAATGGAAATAAGCTTTTATTTTGGTAAATGATTGATAGAAATAACCTTGTTTTTACCATTGTTTTTGGCAACATAAAGATATTTATCAGCAACTTTTATAGAATCATCTATATGAATACGTGGACTGTCTTCTACCTTCCTGCATTCTACTCCAATGCTTATTGTGACCTTTTTTCCCTTTTCGCTTGTAGAATTAATTGTTTGTCTTATATTATCCGCCATATCATAAATTAATTCCTCTTCACATGGAGATATGAAAACAACAAATTCATCTCCTCCATATCTTGCAACTACATCAAATGTGCGAATGGATTTTCTTATAATATCAGCTATAAACATCAAAACCCTATCTCCATAACTATGTCCAAACAGATCATTTATATTCTTAAAATTATCAACATCAAGCATCATTATTCCTGTTTTCTGCCTTCTTGCCATTGCAGACATTGTTAATGGTGTAATTGCATTAACAAAGCCCCTTCTATTAAATATTCCTGTTAGCGTGTCATTGCTGCTTTGTTTTGCTAAATGTTTATTTTTCTGCCATAATACCTTTATAACTTCTGACAATAATTGCAATTCCGGAGAATAATGTGAAAATGACTCAATGCCATTAAAAAAATCATCAATATGTTTTTCATAGCTTAGCATTGCAAGCCCTTCAAATGGAATGTTCTTAATATAACCCATTAATGATTCTAGTGCAGGGTGAATTAAATAAAACTCTAATCTACATGCAATAATAAATGCTCTATCATCATTAATATTAATAGATTCTGGTAAAAGATCTTCTATGCGTTCTCTTATATTAATCAGATTCTTTTTTACTTCATTGGGGTTTTCATATATTTGGGGAATAATATTCAATTTTGATAATTCAATTAATGTATCCCATGACTTTATATGATCATGTTTATATGTTGCCATTTCATCCCAAAACGGTGCTGATCTTTCGTTTTTGAAAAGCGTTGAAAACCCATTATATATGATATATGATTTCTCATCAAGCGATTTACATAATTCCAGAATTTCCAGAACTTCTTTGTCTTCCTTATTTGCCATATGTGCCATAATATACCTTTATTTGCAACTTGTCAATATTGTTTTATAAACGAACAAGTATTGCCGTTTTTCTCATTTTTTCTCCTTTTTTGTGATTCTATATGTAGGATAGGCAAATTCAATATCTTTTGTTTTTTCAATTTCTCCCAGTAATTCTTCCCATATTTCACTTTCAGATGGGCGGATTTCTTTTGGTTTGCATAAATATCTTAAGGTTAGAATAATTCCGTAGTCCTTTGTTTTTATATAAACAGTTGGAGTAAGAGATGAGTAATAGATAAGGAATTTTTTTGAAGCCGCCTTAATACTTTTTCTTGCTGTTTCATTTAAGTGCGAAGAATGTCTTTCTCCTATTTCAAAAAGCATTTTTTTTGCTTTTTTCCAATTGCTTTCAAATGTGATTGTTACGGGGATCTCATTCCATATATGATCAAATTCTCTATTATAGTTTGCTAATGGTTTAGAAAGAATTTGCCCATTGGGAATATGCAGCACTCTTCCTGTACTCTGTTCTGCATCAATTCGGCTTCCCACCTCTAACATTGAAAATTCAAATATTCTAATATCAATTATATCACCCTTTTTATCCCCTATTTCAATTCTGTCACCAACATCAAATGGCTTTCTCCAGATAATGAAAAACCAGCCCGCAAGATTAATAATGAAATCCTTTAGAGCAATTGCAATACCTGCAGATAATAATCCCAAATATGTTGCCATTGACCGAATCCCTGCAAACCATAGCCAGAAAAGGGAAAATACCGTAATAAATGATATGGTGTTATTAATTGATTTTCTTGCTGAATACCTTCTATATACATCTTCAGTTCTTCTCATTATTGCTGACAAAATGATTCGTTTTGTAAGCCATGATAGAAGTATAAGTAGAATTGAAATAATAATCTTAATAATCAATGAATGATTTTGAATTATGTCATTAATAATAATTGATAATAGATTGTTCATATTATATATTTTATCAAACTTAATGAATTTTTCAAGGGCTACCTGATATTGATAAGAATAATTCCAAAAATAAGTACTATAAGAAAAGCTATCTGAGTTCTGGATATTTTTGAATGCCAGATAAATTTATCTGTTAAAATGGAGAAAATGGTTATTCCCGCTCCAAGCATTGGATATGCAATAACTGCAGGAACATTTATTAATGATTTCATGAAAAAATAACTTGTTAATAAATTGGGTACACCGAGTAATAATCCAAAATAGAAAGCATTCTTATTGAATTTTATTTTTCTAACAATTACAATAATGATATTAAGTATGAGTGCAGAAGAAAATAGAAAGAAAAGATATGTATTAATTGTATTTTTTCCGTAAAATTCATAAACCTTCATGCCAAAATCGGAGATACCCGTAAGAAAAAAAAGCATAATAAGAAAAAGAAACCCTGTTTTATTTTTCATTTTTCCCAAAAATACAAATGTTGCAATAATTAGAAGAATACCAATTTTATTGTGTATATAAATCAATTCTTTAAATATAAAATGAGAGGCAACAATTGGAATTATCAAAGATACTCTCATAATTGCTATACTAAGCGACATTCCATTTTCTCTTATGTTTTTCTGCAATACAAGAAAATTTATGAGAAATAGTGTTCCTATCATAATACCGGAAATATAATCAAATGCATAAAGGGTTTTAAATGAAAAGGGATATAATAAATAACTCAGTAATGCTGCAGTAAAATAATTTGCCATAAACACAATTAGTATTGATGCAGAAAACTTATGCTGATAATATTTCAGCATATTTACTATTATCACTGCCATTAAAATACTTAATATTAAATAAATCATAATCTTTTTTTAACCTTAAAGTATATATCTTTTTTATTTGTTTTACAATACCAAGTTAACTATTGTGTTTTTATATTCAAATTACTATTTTTTACTTTGTTTTATTTTTTATTAATTTATAAAAAACTACCTTGACATGATTAAATATATAATATAGAATTTCCAAAAAAAAGGAGGCCTGTTTGATATACTTAAAATTAAAATGTCCTAAATGTTATGTATCTCTTATGGATGACAATCATATAATAGATGAAAAACCAAGTATTAAAATGAAAATAAGGACAGATTCTAATTTGGGGAATATATGGCTTAGTGCTGTTTATGAAAGTCATAAATATGATTCCGACATTAATGTCCCTGAAAAAAAATGTGCGGACTTTTTATGTCCATCCTGTAATGCTTCCTTGGTATCTGACTTGAAATGTGAAGAGTGTAATAGCAATATGGTGGAACTTACATTAAATGAGGGTGGAAAAGTAAAGTTTTGTTCAAAGGAAAGTTGCATCAATCATATGATTGAGTTTAATAAAATTGATGTTGCCCTCAAATTATTTTATGATAGTAGTGCATTAAGTAATGTAACGAATTATGATAAAAAGTGTTTCAAAGAATTAGAAGAAATGTTGGAAAAGAAAAATATTGTTCGTATAGAAAAGAAAGAGGTTCTTAAACATGGAACTTTTCTCTATACATATTGTCCTCATTGTAAGCATACATTAAATAAGGATAATTTTTTAGAAGCTGATGTAATAAACACAAACAATGAAAAAGGTATTTTGCATTTAAGTCCATATCTGAATGTTTATAATCACAAATCAACAATCCACCTTCCGGAAAAAAATGACGGAATTAAAGATATTTCATGTCCCCATTGTAAGCATACATTAATTGAAGATGAGAAGTGTCCTGATTGTGATAGTAGAATCGCTCACATTCTTGTTACTACAAGTTCAAAACTTGTTGATTTCTTTTTTTGCACAAAACCCGGATGTAAATGGCATGGAATCAGTGCTGAAGATGAAAATACAATTGTCTTAGATGACAGTAATGAGTGGTGATATTATGTATGAAATATTAAATAAAAAATCATATGCCAGAAATACAATTATTAATATTCGTATAGAGGCAGCAGAAATTGCAAAAAAATGTCAGCCAGGAGAATTTGTAATAGTTAGGGTCAATGATAAAGGAGAAAGAATTCCTCTTACTATTGCTGACAATGATGAGGTAGCCGGTACAATTACTCTTGTTTTTCAGATCATTGGCAAAACAACCGCTCTTCTTGCATCCCTTGAAAAGGGTGCTTTTATTAAGGATTTGGTTGGACCTCTTGGAACTCCTGTTGATATTAAAAAATATAACAAAAAAATCCTTGCTGTAGGAGGCGGAACAGGGATTGCTGTTCTTCATCATATTGCTAAGGGATATCAAAGTGCAGGAAATAAAGTTATTAGCATTGTTGGTGCCAAAACACAGTCATATCTTATTATGAAACAGGAAATGGAAGATTTTTCCGAAAAAACATTTGTCTGCACCGATGACGGAACCGAGGGGCATCATGGATTTGTTACTCAAATACTTCAAAAAGAATTAGAAGAAAATGCGGCAAATTATGAAATGGTTATTGCAATAGGTCCCGTTGTTATGATGGAGGCATGCTGCAAAATCACCAAAACCTTTAATATGAAAACAATGGTAAGTTTAAATCCCATTATGGTTGATGGAACAGGTATGTGCGGTGCCTGCCGCGTTTCTATTGATGGAAAAACAAGGTTTGCCTGTGTACATGGTCCTCAATTTGATGGTCATAAGGTTGATTTTCCACTTTTATTGAAAAGACAGACAACTTATTTGGAAGACGAAAGAATATCCCTCTTTAAATCTATAAAATAGGAGAAACCCTTTATGTTTAATCAAATAGAGCCAAAATATATTAAATATGGGTCTTATCTACATTTATATTGTCCACATTGTAAAAAAACGCTGAATATTGAAAAGAAAGAAGATAAATATATTCACATTAATATAATATATAAAGGAAAAAGCGGATATTTAAATTTGAGTCCTTATTTAAATATTTTTGAAGTTGAATCTGACCTTCCATTAAAGGAAGGTGATATTCTTGATGATGTGATCTGTCCACATTGTAAGAATAGCTTATTAGTAAAAGATCATCCATGTGATGATTGCAAGACACCAGAAGTGGCTGAGTTTATTGTATCTGCCTTTTCAAAATTGATTCCTTTCTATATCTGCACAAAATATGGATGTACATGGCATGGACTTACAAAAAGGGATGAGAAAATAATAAAAATTAAAATTCCCAGACAGGATATGATTGAGCAGGATCCAAAATTAAGAATTTTCAATTTTAATGAAGTTCCTTATGGATATTCATCCGAATTAGCAGTAATTGAAGCAAGCAGATGCATGCAATGCACTAATCCAAAATGTATAGAAGGATGTCCTGTTGCTATTGATATTCCAGAATTTATCCGTTTAGTACATGAAGAGAAATTTGTTGAAGCAGCAAGAAAGATCAAAGAAACCAATGCACTCCCTGCTATTACTGGAAGAGTCTGTCCACAGGAGACACAATGTGAAGCAAAATGTATATTGGGTCTTTATGATGAACCCGTTGCTATTGGCCGATTGGAAAGATTTGTTGCTGATTTTGAAAGAAACACAAATGCAGTAGAAATTCCTCCCAAGAAAAAACCTACAAATAAAAAAGTTGCTATTGTTGGGTCTGGTCCTGCTGGACTAACTGTTGCTGCTGATCTTGTTCAATTAGGGCATGGGGTTACAATTTTTGAGGCATTGCATGAACCGGGCGGCGTATTAACCTATGGAATTCCCGATTTCAGGTTACCGCAGAAAATTGTAACAAGTGAAATGAATTATCTTAAAAATCTCGGTGTTAAAATTATATTAAACAGTATTATTGGTAAATTATATACTGTTGATGAGCTTCTAAATAAAATGGGGTTTGATGCAATTTTTATTGCGGTTGGAGCAGGTCTCCCTATTTTTATGAATATTGAAGGAGAGAATCTCAATAATATATTTAGTGCAAATGAATATTTAACGCGTATTAATCTTATGCAGGCATATAAATTCCCCGATTACGATACTCCTGCCCCAAGAGCAAGAAAGGTTGCTGTTATGGGAGGAGGAAATGTAACAATGGATTGTGCAAGAACCGCATTAAGAATGGGTGCAGAAGAATCCGTTGTTATTTATAGAAGAAGTGAAAAAGAAATGCCTGCAAGAAATGAAGAAATTCATCATGCTGTTGAAGAAGGTGTTAAATTTGAATTTCTTACAAATCCAATAAAATATATTGGCAATGACAAGGGTTTTATTACAGAAATTGAGTGTATTCGTATGCGTCTTGGCGAACCCGATCAATCAGGAAGAAGAAGACCAATTCCCATTGATGGCTCCAATATTGTTTTTGACTTTGATATGGCTGTTATTGCCATTGGTGCAGGTCCCAATCCTATTATTCTTGATTCAACACCTGACCTGCCACTTAATAAATGGGGTTATATTATTGCAAACGATAAAACAGGTAAAACCAAAAAAGAAAAGGTGTGGAGCGGTGGTGACATTGTAACTGGTGCAGCAACGGTAATTTCTGCAATGGGTGCTGGAAAACAAGCTGCAAAATCCATTGATGAATTTTTAAGAAATAAAAAATAATTTTTTTTTTGTAGGGACACGGCGTGCTGTACCCTCTTTTTCGGAATTGTGATTATAATAAACGAAAGTGATGTGGTTAAAAATTTTTGTAGCAATAATCTCTTTACTGTTATTTATTTTAGTTTTTTCTTTCCTGTTCCTTAATTAAAACCTTTTCTATTTCACCAATATAGAATCTATGATAATCCTGTTCAGGATAATTCTTTTCAATGGTCTTATCCAGAAAATGTTTATTATTCACATCATCATAATATATTTTCTTACATATAATAACAAGTTT
>JAUVJU010000159.1 GCA_030592285.1 Caldifarciminota bacterium | reverse complement strand
GAACATCAGTATCTCAGTAACAATCAAATGGAAAACAGTGAAATGATCACTCAGATGATAAAGGGTGGTATAAATAAGATTGGAGGAAATGTATTTTATAGTATCAGTTCTTCCTATTCAAATGAACTTAATACAAATTCATTCGGAACGAATCAGAATTATACAATTAAGGATATTGGTGGCACAGCAACAATCAAGGAAACAAAATGTATATTTGAATTAATGGTTATTTTGAGGGATCTATTAGGATCATATAAAGATAATTATATTGAGATTAATGATATTGGGATTAGGGGAAGTACAGTAGGAATTGGAGCAAAATATAATATCTATAAGGCACTGTATATTAGGGTCAAACCGGAAGCAACATTTAATATGTATAATGAGAATTATGATGAGATTCCCTTAACACTGTATTACAGATATCCTGAAGAATTATCATTTAAAGGAGAAGTAACAATTGGATGGCATAATGAGTATGTATCCTTAACAGGCAGATATTCCTCTGAAATAACCGAAAAGAACGGCTTCCGCCAAAAAGCTGATATTAGCTTATATACTTACTTTTAATATAATAGGGTTGTGTGATTACCAATAAAAAATGTCCCCTATTTATGATATATAGTAATACATACATACGAATACCTTTGCTCCGTCACACAACCAAATAAATGAGCTGCTGTGAGTATAGTGAGTACCAATTGTATCACAGTTGCATATTCCGAGTAATTCGAGGAATATGTTACGCAAAACTTTTATTTCTTCAGCTTTCTCACACAACCAAATAAATGAACTGCTGCGAGTATAATAAGTACCAATTGTATCAAAGTTGTATATCCCGAATAATTTGAGGAATATATTGATTATATTGGTTGTCTTCGTCCGCTTTTATTCTGAATAATTTGAAGAATATGCTCATCCTCTTTCTTGTCCTCCTCCGCTATTAGTATTCTTATGTGTAATAGAAGGGATATTTTTTATTGGTAATCACAAATTAATGGGGCGGTTATTGACTTTAAGGTGGATATGGATACACTTATATGTCCCTGCTGGTGTAGCTCAGATGGTAGAGCAACGCATTCGTAACGCGTAGGTCAGCGGTTCGATTCCGCTCACCAGCTGTAAGAAAAGGAGTATAATGGGAAAAATAGTTTGTTGTAAAAGAAATGGGAAACTGATCCCTTCCTCAAATTGCGGGGATTATTCAGATATTATTTCTGTTTATAGTGATTCAATTCATGGTAAATATGTTATTCAACATTCACTTATTATTGTTGTAGCACATATTGTTGATAATATCTTTGATAATGCCGAATTAAAGATTGAGCATACTGTAAATGGAGGATTATACTGTGAGGTATATTCCAATGTGCTTATCTCAAATCAGGATGTGAAAGAGATAAACAAAAAATTCAAGAATCTTATAAAAAAGAATGAACCTATATGTTCTAAATATAAAACTAAAGATGAATTATTGGAAATTTTTACAGATAATGAAGAGAAGATTAATCTACTGAAAAATAGTACTATTGAAGGTGCTTTTTATGCAGAATATAAGGATATCAAAGATTTTTTCCATACGCCGCTTGTCAATTCAACAGGTGAACTTGATGGAGCATATATCAATTATTATCCTCCTGGAATGATCATGTTTGCTTCCAAGGAATATGAAAAAGTAGGACAGGAAAAATTGTTTAATGTATTTCTTGAAACCGAGAAATGGGCAAAGATTCTTAATTGGCAGAATGTGGAGCACTTAAATAAATCAATTGAATCTGATAAAATAAATCATCTTGTTCATGTTGCAGAGGCATTACATGAAAGAAAGATTGTTGATATTGCTAATGATGTGAATGACAGAAGAGGAGAATTAAAATTAATTTCTATTGCAGGACCTTCTTCATCAGGGAAGACATCTTTTCTTAAACGATTAACAGTTCAGCTTAGTGTATTAGGGATTTACACAACAGGAATTTCATTAGATAATTATTTTGTTGATAGAGGAAAAACGCCGTTGGATGAAAAGGGTAAGCCGGATTACGAATCAATAGAAGCAATTGATTTGGATCTATTTAATAAGGGTTTAAAAAATCTAATTAATCTTGAAGAGGTCGAATTACCTGTTTTTGATTTTCATACGGGAACAAGAAAACCATCAGGTGTAAAAAGTAAAATAGAAAAAAATCATATAATAATTATTGAAGGTATTCATGGTCTTAATGAACGACTAACAAAAAGTGTTCCAAAAGCACAGAAACTGAAAATTTATGTATCTGCATTAACTCAAATAAATATTGATGATACTCACAGGATATCAACAACTGATAATCGTCTTATAAGACGAATTGTCAGGGATTATCATTTTAGAAATCATACTGCTGAACAAACATTTGAAATGTGGAGAAGTGTAAGGCGAGGAGAAGAGAAGAATATTTTCCCATTTCAGGAAGAAAGTGATGTTATGTTTAATTCAGCATTGCTTTATGAATTCTCTATTCTTAAGAGTTTTGCTGAACCACTTCTTAATGATATTAGAAAGGATAAACCATATTATTTGGATGCTCAAAGATTATTATTTATTCTCTCATTTTTTAAATCAATGTCACCAAAGATGATGCCACATACAAGTGTATTAAGGGAATTTATTGGCGGCTCAAGTTTTGAATATTAATAGAATACTATGATTGAAAAATGTACTAAGGATAATGAGATGGAAATATTTCTGAAAAAGGAATTTGAATCAATCCTAAATAAAATTGAAAATACTGATATTAGAGAAAAGATAATAAATGCATGGATTTTAGCAGCAGATAAGGGTGGATGGTCTGTTAAGGAAATTCAAAGAATCCCATTTACATTTTTAACTAAGAATGAAGGTATTAATCTATTTGACCATACACTTGCTGTAACAAGAGGAGCAGCCGGATTAGCAGAGGCAATAATATTTTCATATCCGGTAAAACCATTTGATATTAATTGGGATTTTCTTTATGCAGGTGGTTTACTTCATGATATTGGTAAATTAATTGAAATTGAAAAAACAGATAATGGCTATAAGAATAAGAATTCAGATAAATGTCAAAATTATTTTAATGCCGGAGTAATTATTTTAGAAGAGGTGGGTTTACAAGAAGAAATCATTAATATTATTGACAATTGTTCCAGAAAGGGAGATTCTAAACCAAAGAGCATTGAGGCAATACTGATTTACCAGGCAGACATTGCAATGCTTGATTCTATAATAATGAAGAGAAAGAACTTTTAATAAAATAAATGGGGAATTTGGATTGAATATGTTGGTGTAGAACCCTTTGACTTTGCTCAGGGCGGTTCGTAAACCACCCCTACTTATATACTTCTTCCTCTATTTTCTCAGAAAGATATACTTTTAACAATGATTGATATGGAACATCTTTTTTATGTGCTAACATTTTCAATCTATTTAGCATATAATCTGGAATCCTTATTGAAATTAAATGGGATGTAGGTTTTAAATTACTAAGTATTTTTTTCTTTCCCTTATTATAGTCAATATATTCAGTAGAATCATGCTCTGACCAGAACTTAATTTCCTCAGATTCATTCTTAAATTTTGGAATTTTCTTTTTCAAATTTTTCATATTTACTTTTCTCCTTTTTGTTCATATTGCGAGCCGATATAATTCTGATGTTTTTTCCTCTAATTGTGAACACTATAAACAATTTTCTATTGAAGTTCGTTCTACCTAATGCATAATATCGTTTTTCCTTTATTGAATGTGTTTCATCATCATTAACTATAATAGGTTCATTAAAAAATACTTCCTCACATTCAGTCCAAAAAACCTTGTGTTTTTTATAGTTTTTATCAATATTATTTCTGTCCCATTCAAATCCTATTAGATCATTAAGTTTTTTCATAAATTACCTTTTTGTATATTTTTATT
>JAUVJU010000156.1 GCA_030592285.1 Caldifarciminota bacterium | reverse complement strand
GCTCTCTCCCATCCAATCCGCTGTTGCTGAGGGTCCTGTGCTGCTGCCATAGTAAACAAATGCAGCTCCTTCATTGCTTTCTCCATTATCATATCCATAGGCACCAATGATTATATCAGAATATCCATCCCCATTCACATCTCCCGCTGATGATACACTATTTCCATAATTAGCTTCCGTCTGATTACTCTCTCCTGTCCAATCCGCTGTTGCTGAGGGTCCTGTGCTGCTGCCATAGTAAACAAATGCAGCTCCTTCATCTATTTCTCCATTATCATATTCATATGCTCCAACAATTATATCATTGTATCCATCGCCATTGACATCTCCCGCCGATGATACACTTCTTCCATAATAAGCACTCGCCTGATTGCTCTCTCCCATCCAATCCGCTGTTGCTGAGGGTCCTGTGCTGCTGCCATAATACACAAAAGCAGCACCTTCATTTAATTGACCATTATCATATGCCCATGCTCCAATAATTATATCACTATATCCATCTCCATTTACATCTCCTGCCGATGATACACTGTATCCATAACGAGCACTCGCCTGATTGCTCTCTCCCATCCAATCCGCTGTTGCTGAGGGTCCTGTGCTGCTGCCATAATATACAAAGGCAGCTCCTTCATATATTTCTCCATTATCATATAAATATGCTCCAATAATTATATCACTATACCCATCCCCATTTACATCTCCAGCTGATGATACACTAACTCCATAATAAGCACTTGGCTCATTGCTTTCCCCTGTCCAATCCGCTGTTGCTGATAATGGGTCAATTGTAATAGGATACATTGCATTTCTGTCATTAACTAATATCTTTACTCCATTCTCTGTTTTCACAAATTCACTCTGCAATTCCTTATTATTACTATCATATACATATAGATCCTTATACTCCATTACCTTTTCATTATTCTTCTTAAATATTATTCCATTACTATTTACTTCATACTCTACATTACTCTCTATGTTTAAATGTAATTCTAATGATCCATTTCCATTAATTTTTTTATGTACTATAAAGTTCTCTCTCATTCCCTTATTATTATTTATGAATTCAATTGAAATATCATTATTTTCTACTATGCCTATATTCCTATCAACTATTAGTTCTCCACCTGTATATGCCTTTAAATCCTCTCTGCCATATGATGTTAAATATATTCCTATATTCCACTTATTTCCATCCTCTCTTGGTTCTACAGTAAATCCATTATCAAAATAATGAAATCTTAAATTATTCTTTCTGTTTGGGGATTGAAATGTATTTGTATTCTCATTATATCTAATATAATATTCACTCTCCTCAATATTCTTCATTGCTGCACTATACCAATCACTATTAGTTATATCATCACCTAATACTTCATTGTTTCCATTGGTAAATACATCTCCATTCATCATTAATACACATGAAAAAATCATTAATAAAATAATTGAACTAATAGATTTGAATTTCATAATAATACCTCCAATTTGTATCCTAATTATAAATTATTATCACCTACTGTCAACATTATTCCTCAGAAATAGATTATACTAAAGGATTAATGAAAAATAAAAGAAATGTATGCCAGTACAGAGATTGTTCGCTTCGCTTCACCTCACCTTACCACGACGAGTCTACGACACGGCGAATTTTTAACCCATTATACCTGTTCATCGCAACGACAGAAAATACTGGATTCCCATTTGCATGGAAATGACAAGAAAAGAATGACCATTTAAATACCGCTCTCATTACTTTGCTTATTTTAGTTCAATTATATTTGGTTAATTAAAGTTCAATCCTATTTATATAAATTTCTACTCTAAAGTATATACTTGAGAGTAGATAAACACAAGAACAATGTTAACTGATTACCTATTTTAAATTAGATTTCTTTAATTTATTAATATCATATAAATAAATGTTTTTTGTTTTGATAGTATATTCAAGTAAATTATTTGTAAATCCTGACTTTGAGAATAATGCATAATGCTTTTTTGAGTTTTCGAACAGATAATTCAAGGCTTCTGATTTTTCAAAAAGATTTTTAATAATATTTATTCCTACTTTTTTATTGCTCCATTTACATTCAGAGAACAAAACATTTTCATTGTTTTCATCAAAACCAATTAGATCAATTTCCTGATTTTTATCCCACCATCTGCCAATTTTAGTAATTTCAAATTTTTCCCAGTTAGATGATAGCCACTCTTTACACACATCCTCAAAATTGAATGATACAGGAAAAACTATATTATTCTTTATTTTTCTTAAAACATTATTACTTTTCCCTTCTTCAATTAATGATTTATTAGGTAATATAAAACGAAAATAGAATTTTAAAAAATTATCATTAATTTTATAGAGTGCTTTTCTTGATTTTACAGGACTTTCTTCCGTTATTGGAATTTCCTTATTTATGAAATAAAGATCTTCTAATACAGACAAATATTTATGTAAGACATTTTTAGCTATACCAGTTGTATTGATAATTTCACTTGTTTTTCTATTACCATAGGCAATTGCCTTCAATATAGAAAAATATATTCTTGGTTCTCTCAGTTCTTCCTTAAGAAGGAAATCTACTTCTCTATAAAGATAGGCTTCTGGTACAAGTATATTATGTTTTATATTATCATAAAGTGATTTTTTTTCAGAAAACTGTTTTATATAACCCGGACATCCACCCAAAACAGAATAAAATTCTAATTGCGTTTCAAATGAGATATGTGGGAAAAATTTTCTGACATCATAAAATCTGAATGGTTTTAAAAGGATTTGACTTGTTCGTCTGCCAAAGAGAGGTGACTTTTCTCCTAAAACATCTCTTTCCATCATTGAAATATTTGAACCGCATAATATTAAAACTATTGGTAATTTTGAAAGGATCTCATCCCAGCCAGCCTGAAAAATTGAAGGAATTGCCTTATTGTCCTCAATTAAATAGGGAAATTCATCAATGGATAAAATCAATCTTGATTTTACATTGGACTTTAAATACATAAATACTTGATTCCAAGTAGAAAATGGATGTTCTTTTAATAATTCATCTTGAAAATGGTCTGCAAGTAGTTCAGAAAAAATCTGAAGATTATCTTTTCCTGTAAATTTCTGTGCCAAAAAATAAATTCCTGTATTGTTTTTAAAGAAATGCTTTATAAGTTCGGTCTTTCCAACTCTTCGTTTTCCGTATATTACTATAAACTTAGATGTAATTGTATTATATGCATTATTCAAATGATTTAATTCACGGTTTCTGTTTATAAACAAAACACCTCCTTTTTTTTCTACTCTAAAGTATATACTCTAAAGTAGAAAAATCAAGGGTATTAATCATATTTTTCTGGATGGGGAAGTTGTAGGGACAATGGTCAATTTCGGTAACCTTTTATTTTGCTTAAATTGGGAAATAGCAAGGGATAGGAGGATTTTTGGGAATAGTAAAATAAATCAGAAATATAAAGTTATTAATGAAGTCAATTTTTAAATGAATAATTTTAAGTATTAGAAGGTGATTTGGGCAGTTTATTTATTTTTACTGGGGATAGACCTGGCAATAACTGATAGTATCTGGTTTCCACTAGTGAAAGAAAAATAATAAAAAGATAAAATATTCATTGTTGTAAGGACAGGGCTGTTGAAAATCCGCCTGGGTGGAACCTGCCCACAATTATTTTGAGAACATTGTTTTAACTAAATTATCATATTTATCAATAATGAATTTTCTCTTCTTTTTTAATGTTTTCGTTAATTCATTACCTATATCAAATGCCTTTGGAATAATTGAAAAATTTCTTACTTTTTCAAATGGATGAAAATCTTTGGACTCATTCACAAGACGAGATATATGAGTTTTAATAGTTCCCGTAACCTTATTATGCAAAATTGCTTCCTCAATTGATTTGAAATCCTCATTCCATTCTTCAAATAGATTCTTAACCTTCTCTTCTTCAAGCACAAGGAGCACTCCAAGATGTTTTTTATCATTACCAACAATAATAGCATGACTAATCAATTCGCTCTCTTCCAATTTGCTTTCAATGGGTGTGGGC
>JAUVJU010000171.1 GCA_030592285.1 Caldifarciminota bacterium | reverse complement strand
GTGTTTGGATATTTTAATATCATTTATCATGCAATACCTCCTAAAATAAAAAAATCAGGTTTAGAACCTGATTTGCGATAATACTCCCTACAACAGCATTATCTGTATCAGGTTCAAAGGGTCAGCAATTTTCAGCTTTCTCAGCCGCCATTAGCAGCTCCCCGCTAATTATTTAAGCACTTATTTCAATATTTGTCAACCGTTATAACATATTTTGTGATTAATTGTATGAAGTAATATGCTAATGGCATGTCAGGAAAGGTAATATAATAATGAACAATATAGTTATAATGAAAAGATTCACACAATTACTCTGGGGATTATATAGGAAGTTATTTTGCTTAATATATTCCTCAAATTATTCGGAATCAATACATTCCTCAAATTATTCAGAATCAATACATTCCTCAAATTATTCAGAATGTACATCTTTTCTACGGAGGAGGACAAGAAAGAGAAGGAGCATCTGCGATTGCCCGCTTTGTATGCTTACTACTTGCAGCAGTTCCTCCGTTTACTTGTGTGACGGAGCAGAAAAGATAAAAAAAGATAAAAAGAAAAGAAAGGAAAGGAAAGATAAGAAATAAAAGCTTTTCGTAACATATTCCTCAGATTATTCGGAATATGCAACATTTGGTTGTGTAACGGAGTAGAAAAGATAATAATGATAATAAAATGAAGACAGAAATAATCATGATGAAAAAGTTCACACAATTACTCTGATGAACTTTGAAAGAAAATCGGGTTGTTTCTATGCTCATCAGAGCATTTGTCTTCACCTTTTCAACAGAATGCTCCGCGAATAAGAACAAATACTTTTGTTTCTATGTGGGAATAAATTGATTAATAACACTATATGTTACTCATTAATTTTTCTTAATAGATCTAAAATTTTTCGTCTTACGCTTTCATCTTTAGTTATACTTAATCCAAGATTCAATATTTCCTTTGCTTTTCTAAGTTTCCTTGCATTGTAATAAGCTGCTCCAGCCCCATAATAATTATTTCCATCTCTATCACCCATTTCAATACATGTTTTAAAATATTCAGCTGATTTCATATATTTTTTCTGTTCAAAATATACACTACCCATTCCTTTATATGCTTCAATGTTACTTTCATTCCAATCAATAGCCATTTTATATTTTTCAATTGCATTATTGTATTTTTCATTATTATAAAATGTATTTCCCCAATTAGTATATGAAGCAGAAATATTGTTCATTATATTACTATTATTATCATACCTTAATGCCTTTGAGTATAGATCAATTGCTAAACTATATTCATTTTGTTTGAAATATTCATTTCCCCATGTTATATACAAATATGTAAAACTATTTATTATTATATTTTGCTGTTCAATATTATATGCCTTTACTAATAATTTTTCCGCATTTTCATATTTACCTGATTTAGTATATTCTACTGCTGTATTATTATATATAGTGATCATATTCCCAATTGCTATTGGATCACCGGGAATATACTTTTCTGCCTGTTTGTATTTATCAATTGCATTTATATATTCATGATTTGCAGCATACATATTACCCCATTTAATATAAGTAGAATTAAGATTCATTCTGTAACCCTTATTTTCAATGGAATTATTATATAATTTTTTGTATATTTTAATAGCAGTTTCATAATCCTCAAGTTTAAATGCACTAAATGCCAGTAAATCTCCGATATATGTTGGTTCATCATATAGTTCATATGATTTACTCATAAATTTATTCACTAATTCATATTCCTTATTTTTATTTAGAATTAATGAAGCATTATATAAATACAATGCTCTCATTTTCTGCACATTTAATGGTTTTAGATTCCACTTATTTATATGTATTGTTTCATTCTCTTCTGTTAGGTATTTCGTATCATTATAAATCTCACCATTTGTGGCTTCAAGATAATAATTATTATTATCATAAAAATGAATAAATATATGTTTTGGATATGTTATTACATTTATATTGATATTCAGTTCCTCGCACAAAACTGAATATAATGCTGTAAACCCCATACAATTACCTGCTCTATTTGTAATAATCTCAGAAAGCAATCCATATTGAGGAAATACAGAATCAAATGGAACATTAATATAATCAAATCCCAATGAGTCATGTATAATTAGTGATATTATTTCCAATTTACCTTTTGTGTTTCTATTTTTCATTAGAGGACTTATTTCATATATCAAAGAATCAATAAAAATTTCAATCTCTTTATAATCATAGATATATTGTTTATCCACAATTTTATCAATATTCATTGTTAATTCTAATAATTTCTCATTTTCTGAAAAAACAATAACCGATTGTCCTGCAATATTATTACAGGCATTGAACATAAGAAGCATTATAATAGAAAGCAGAAAAGTTTTTTTCATATATACTCTCTCTTGTTTAATAATTTAATAATATCATAGTTTATTATTAATTTAAAGTATGATTTGATAATATCAATATTTACTTTTCTGTGATTTTTGCTATTATAAAAGATATGATAAAATTTATAAATAATAATTCATCTAACTGTAAATGCAATTCAATTGATAATGGTAAGTATAAAGTATCATGGAAAGGATATGTATATACTGCAAATAAGCAGGATGGGGATAACTCCATTAATGTTTTTCTTAGTAAAATTGATACCTGTGGTTTAAATAAAGCAATAAAATTATTGCGAGGACATTTTTTTATCCTGTTAGAAGACAAAATAACATCAACCAAATATGTTTTTATAGATAATGCGGGTTTTTATAAGATTTTTTATACTAATGAATTAATCTCTGATTCATTTCTTGAATTAATCAAAAAAAGTGAAATTGATTTTGACAATGATATTTCACTATTAGGATTAATTGAATTTTTATCATTTGGGAAAACTCATAATGGTAGAACATTCCTAAAAAATATTAATCTATTGGGATATAATGAGATTCTTACAATAAATAATAATAAAATTGAAATTGAGTATAAGAATTTGAGTTTTAATCATAAAAATAGCAATAATATATACACTCATTTTGACCAGATGAAACAATCATTACAAAATAAGCATGTTAATTTGGATATAACAGGTGGTGCAGACACAAGATTAGTAATTGCTATGATGGAGTATTTAGGAATTGATTATACTCTTTCAATTTCAGGACCTGACAGTCATCCTGATGTTAAAACAGCAAAAGTGATTGCTAAATATCTTGGAAAGGATTTAACTATTTCAAGACATAGTATTAATAATATTGAAAATGATATTAATAAGATATTTATTTTTTCAGATGGTTATGGCAATTTTATTGATTATCATAGAGGATTTATTCATGAAAATGAAAGGAACAAAATTGGAACTAATATTGTATTAACAGGAAATGGAGGTGTACTTTACAAGGATGCATGGTGGATTGGGGATTTCCCATTCTATAATAGGAGAAAACCCAATTTAAATGTTTTCTTTAAAATGTCTTTTGCTAAACGACTTTTTAATAATAATTTACTCAGTATTAATGGGAAAAAACTCAAAACTCTTCTTTCAAAATTAATTATGAATGAAT
>JAUVJU010000118.1 GCA_030592285.1 Caldifarciminota bacterium | reverse complement strand
TGCTTATAGAAGTATCTCATTTAATAATGTGAAATTTAATATAAAAAATTCTATTCCTCATGATATTGTTGATATACATATTTACCCATTAAATCATGATGTTTCTGAATTAAGATTCTGGTCTAACAATAAACTTATTGATGTTCAAAAAGCCAATAATCATACCTTAATTTTATCCCTTTTTTAACACTTTTTAGGTGTCCACTTTTAAAGTTTATATTGGCTCAAAGTGTCCACTTTTAAAGTTTAACCAACACACAAATTTGTAAAAAAAAGGTATTTCTAATTTTTAGAAAATGTTAATATTTAGTATTATATAAATTTATCTTTAAATTAGCTATTGACATTTTTAATAGGTATTATAATATCTTTCATATGGAAAAGCATAATAGATATTATAAATCAAAATTTGCTAATAGAATTGCATACATTAAAACTTATGGTATTTTTTATATTGTAAAATATGGATTTCATAAAGTATTTGCACATTTGTTGCATTTTATTTTTAATAAGTTTGTAAAAAAAGAGAAATTTAATTATCAATCAAATTTATTAGAGGTCTTTTATAATAAATATAGAATTACATGGGCAAATGAACGCATGATTGAAATTTCAATATTTAAACATATTATAGATTCTTCAAAAAATAATTCCATACTTGAAGTTGGAAATGTTTTATCTCATTACTTTGATGTTTCATATGATATTCTTGATAAATATGAAATAATGGAAAATATTATAAATGAAGATATTGTAAGTTTTAAACCAAATAAAAAGTATGATCTTATTATTAGCATATCCACTTTTGAGCATATAGGATATGATGAAGAAAAACAAGAACCAGAGAAAATATTATCCGTAATAAAGCACCTGAAATCATTATTAACTGAAAATGGAAAAATAATTTTTTCAGCTCCAATAGCATATAACTCAAATTTTGATAATTTTGTATTTAGCAAAAAAATAAAATTAAATCAAATAACATATTTGAATCGTAGTAAAAAATTCAATTTGTGGTCAATAGTTAATGAAGGGACTGCAATAAAATCTAAATATGGAAAACCATTTTATTGTGCAAACACGGTACTTATTGGCACAATAAATAATTCAACTACTTAATAATGCATGAATAATCCTTTTTTCATACTTGCAATGGGTAGGTCGGGTACTAAATTTTTATCATCTCTATTAAATTCAAATTCCGTTAAGGTTGTTCATGAACGATTCCCTGATGTTTTGTTTTATCAATTAGCTTATAGAAGTGAAAAACTAGCTGACAATTACTTCATTCCTTATAGAAGAAATGTTATTGATAGAGAATTGAAAAATAATTTAGTGTCAAATTATGGAGAAGTTAATGGATTATTGAGAAGACATTGTAAAGCAATACACAGATTTTATCCAAGTTCGAAAGTTGTTCACTTAGTTAGAGATGGACGCGATGTTGTAAGATCAATGATGTCAAGAAAATCTTTTAAATGGTATGATATTAGTACAAGATTTGTTCATCCCCTTAAAGGAGATCCTTATTGGAATAAATGGTATTTAATGAGTAGATTTGAAAAATTGTGTTGGTACTGGATGATTGACAATAAGTATTTAAGATTAAATTGTAATAATAGAATTGAATTTGAAAAAATAATTTCAGATTATAATTATTATAAACTAAATGTATTAGATCTACTGGGAATAAACCAATCAGAAAAAAACTGGAAATTCCTTGTTAAGAAACCAAAAAATATAACAAAAAAATACTATTTCCCTCATTGGACTGAATGGAATAAAGAATATAAGAGTGCCTTTATTAATATTTGTAGTAAAGAAATGAAAGCATGTGGTTATAATTTGTCTGATTTATAAATAATTTCTTATATGAAAATGAAAAAAATATATTTTATATAATTTAATTTATTTTCTTACATTTCACTATAAAACTCATCCATTTTTCTTTTTCCTTTTCTCTTGTTAAACTAATATTATGATAATTAAATTTACTAACAATTTTCTTTTTATGTATTTCGGTTTTATCTCTGTTTGCCATTGATTTATTCCATAATATTCCAAGAATTAATTTTCTTAACTTTTCAGGCATTAAAATAAATGATATAGGATAAAGAATAAGTTTTCTCCAGAAAACTCTTTTAATCTCTTCTTTTAGATATTTTGCTCTTAATGAAATTCCTTTTATATACTCTACTTCAAAATACTGTTCTAATTGTTTTTTCAATTGATACTCCGAATACTCCCTATAATGATACAAATTCCATGGCTTCTGAAACTCAAATAATCTTGTTCTTGCATTTGGTGTTGTAAGGAAATATATTCCACCGCTTTTTAGCACTCTTTTTATCTCACTTAGGTATAAATCAACATTCTCTACATGCTCAATAACCTGAAAAGAAGTTACAAAGTCAAATGAATCATCTTCAAATGGCAAATAATTATCTTTTAATAGTGTAAATGTAATATTATTATGTTTCATTTTCCTTGCTTCATTAATTGCTTCTTCAGATATATCCACTCCATTTACTTTATCCACAAATTTTGAGAGGATCTCACTTCCATAACCCTCCCCACATCCATAATCAAGTACATTACCATGTATTTCGCTTTTTAATGAATAGTATGAGTATTTATGATATGACTCTAAAACAAAATCACTTTTGTTCTTATTAAAGTCAGGTTGCAATCGTTCACTTGTAAATTGTGTCATGTTTTTTCCTTTTTGGTAAAATAAATAATATAATAATTATAATAAATGCAAAGATTGATATTAAAAGAGAAATAATTTGCAATGATGGATCATATCTGAAAACAATATTATGCTTGCCTTCTGATGCTTCTATTGCTCTAAAAATACCATTTGCCTTCATTATTTCAACATTTTCATTGTCAATATTGCACTTCCATGCTTTATAATATTCGTCTCCTAATATTACAATAGCATTTGATGACAATTCAATATCAAAACTCACTTCATTGGGTGTATATTTCAAATTAGAAATTGAATATTTTAAGGTATCATCTTCCATTACAATTAAAGGATTTCTATTCAATATCACTGTTTTTAGTGGGTCAAGCTCCTCAGAATCAATCAAGTTTAATGCTTTCTCTAACTTGTTTTCAACAATAAATTCATTAACTGCAAATATTCTTGGCACATTTTTCTTGGCTATAAGAATCATAAATTTATCTGCATTTTCAAATCTTATAAATCCCATTTTATTAAACATTTCATTGTATTGAGTAATAGCTTGTTTTGATTTGGGATCGTATCCAACAGTATCTTCGGGAATAAAAGATGCTATTAAGTATTTAACATTCAAGTATTTCAATCTATTGGGATTCTCAATTAAACCCATTGGATTGAACATAACACTTCCTTTATTATCAATAAATTTCTGATAATCAGCAAATGGGGATGGATGATTTGCTTTTATTGATTGGATATTATAAAGAGATAAATAATTATCATTTCTATAATTGATTGGGAACACTCTGAAAAGTGATTTGTCCTTCTCTAATATTTTAACAACATTATCCTTTGCAAAATATACTGATGGTTTTTCTACTCCAATAATATACTTATTCAATCTTCCCCATAATCCTATTACAGTTATAATTGTTAAAATAATAATAACATATTTTTTATATTTTACATTTATTTCATATAATCCAAAGTATGTTAAAATCGTTAATAAAATAATAATAATACTTGTTCCTTTTATTGCATTCAATGCTACTGAAAGATTATTCATTTTCATTGTTTTTGCTTGAACATTTAATGCATAGCTATTGATAAGACCCTTGAATAATCCTTCAAAAATACCCGGAATTAAAATCAATGTTAAACCAGTCAATGTAATGATTGCACCAATAATTTTCATTTTCTTCTTATTGTTTTCTTCTGCAATTGCTTCGGAGGCAAGCACTATTGCTGCAAAGGATGTAATGAAAAATACAAGATCAGGTGCTCTGAATTTATCAAAATATGGAAATAGATTGTAAAATATCCTATATATAGGTGTACTACCACCCAATGCTATTATAATACCAATAAAAAATATTATTGTAAAAAATGTATTATTTTGATTCTTTTTCCTTTTAAGGATTGCCCCAAGAGCAAGAAATATGGGAATTATTCCAATATATCTTAAATGCAATTTAAATGGATTTTCTCCCCAATATGTATTTATATTTTCAAAATTAATTCCTGTAAATCCTGGAAAAAACATATCCATTATTTCTGATAATCCCATTGACCATGATACTGCATATTGATATCCCCTAGATACACCCCTTGCTGTTTCAGGAACATATCTTAAAAGGGGTAAGTATTGTACAGCAGAGAGAAGACATATCATTAATATAAAGAATATAAGCGATAAGTATATTTTTACTGATTTAGAATTTAGTTTCCTATCCAATATTATAGGCAAAGAAACAACACCCAGAGCAAAAACTAAAAATCCAATATACTGATTTACATAAGAAAATATAAAGCCAATTATTATAGCAATAAGCCATGTGTAATTACGCCATTTGTGTTTATAGTCACTATTTATATGTAAGTATGATATATAAAAAATACCAGTTACAATTGCATAATAAGCAGATTGAACATGTCCAGAAAGAAGCATCATTGCTGCTGAAATGGCTGCAAATCCATAATAATAAAGTTTTTCCTTAAAAAACCCTCTATCCAAAAAATATATTAGTAGAGGTAAATAGCATGTAACAATAATTCTTCCATCATGACCTGCATATGTTTCTGATAGTATAACTCCTGTAAACATATAGGCAAGCGATGCAAAAAGAGCAATGTTTTTACTTTTAGTTTTACTATTAATAAATAGATAGGTTCCTATTCCTGCAATAATTGGATGAATAATGAATGAAAGTGTCCATACAATAAATAATGGTAAAAATAATTTTAAGAAAAATGTTATAGGATAAAAGATATCCCCAAGAAAGCCCTCTCCTGTTGGAATACCCGCAAAGAAATTAGGATTCCAAAGAGGAAATGTTCCAAAATTCTTCATCATATCAATAATAAATTGCCTTTGCATATATGCAACATTAAGCCAATCTATTCCGAAAAGCATTTTCCCTGACAATAAAATACGACCATATAATATAAATGGTGAAATTATTATAATTGATAAAAATATAATATTTAAAGTCCTTTCTCTATTTCTCATTTTTCCTCCATATTTTTTTACTTCCAATAAGAGTAATCAAATAGCCAAATTCTCCTATTGTAAACTGTATTCTTGAAAGCAAAGCAGCAATAACTGCTATTCCCTTAAATTCATTAGGAAAGATCTGCATTAATGCAAATGTTATAAAACCTTCTCTGATTCCGAGCCCGGCAGGCATTAAAAGAACAATAAACCCCATAGCCCATGCACCGGGATATACTAGTAAAACAATTATTGGATTGATAGGAAAATTAATAAATGATTTTATAAGAAAAAGGAATTGTGTTCCTTGCAGCAAAAACACAATAACATTTAAGAATATAATCTTTATAACAGCTAAAAAATTCATATTATATTCAACTGATGGCTTTTTCAATTTTGTAAATATAAAATTCATTATTTTTTTAATAACAGCAGGAATAAGAAATGGGATCATTATCACTATTAAAATAATAATAAGAAATAAATAGTTTGTTCCCTGAAAACTAATCCTAAATAGTATTACTAAGAGAAAAATAATGCTTGTTAAAAGAAGAAAATATGTATCAATAATAATTGATGTAAATGATTTTCTTTTAGATATGCCAAGGCGTTCAGAGAGTACTGTCCTCCCAACCGCAAACCACACCTTTCCAGGTATATATTTACCAAAATTAGATAAGCCAATAAGCCGCATTGAATCAATAAGAGAAATCTTTTCTCCCATTTCCTTCAATATTCTCTTCCAGACATAGCATCTCAGTGTAAACCATATTGGAATCAAAAGAAAAGAACATGCTAAATAAAAATAATTAAACCTTATCTCAGAAAAATCAATATCAGCAATATATCCCTTCATTCTATATATAAGATAAATAATAATGACTAAACCAATTATAGCAAATAATATATTGACAGTTCTTTTATTTATAAATTTTTTCATAAACATCCTGAAATTTTTCATTAACACTCTTTATTGAGAATCTATCTACAATATAATTATAAGCATTATTTGTCAATCTTTCTCTTAATTTATTATCTGATAAAATTAGATTGATCTTTTCAGCAATATCATAG
>JAUVJU010000033.1 GCA_030592285.1 Caldifarciminota bacterium | reverse complement strand
TTTCTATTTTGATATTATTACAAGGAATTATAATGGAACTTCATGGTCAGATTATGTATGGGTAGAGGATCCATGTCCCGGATCAGGGGATTATTCACTTTCATGGATGCCTTCAATCTCTGTTGAGCCAACAGGAGAGCATCTTATTGTTTGGGAGGATTACAGAACCGGTTATTTTGAATTACATTCAAAATACTATGATGGCTTAGATGTCCCTACACAACTACAGATAACAAATGATAGTTCATATTCATGGTATCCCAATTTGCAGTTCAAGAACAATGCACATCATTTATTTTATATTAATAATAAAAGCGGTTATTTTAATATTTACTACAATTATTTTGATTCAATTTGGCATGTATCAGAAAATGTCATTGCTGTTGATAGTGCATGCAGGGAATTTTCATATCATGTATTTTCTGATAGTTCTATAATATTAACCTTTACTATGAGAAATAATGATTTTGATAATTTATATTTTATTAAAAAGGATAATGGTATTTGGTCAGAAACACCAGCATCATTAGCAACAGGCAATTTTGATATTTATTATCCATATATAATTAGCAATGATACCTATACATATATTGTATATACTGCATATATAAATGGACTATCCCAAGTATTCTTTTCAAAGTATAATGGAACATCATGGTCATCTCCAAAAATAATTAGTAATAATAGCAGTAATGTAACTTTTCCAACAGGAATATTAAATAATAATGAATTATATATATTCTATGTTTCTGATATATTCCCCAATGGAATTATAATAAACAAAATTTATGATGCAGATACAGATACCTTAATATTAGAGGAAACCGTTGTGAATGAAAGAGATGGCTTTATATATACCCCTCAGGTTACTATTGATGCATCAGGTGATATGCAATTATTCTTTACATGTGGGGATGTAGAATTTGCAGCACATATAGGACCAAATAATGTTTATCAAATAACAAAAGCAAATGTAACCTTAAATATTATCAATAAAGAAAAACCATATTCATTAAAATACAGTCATAATGATATTATGTTTTCTTCAAATTCAAATTTTCCTATGAGTATTAATATTTTTGATAAAATGGGAAGATTTAAGAAATCATATAATAATATTACTTCATTAAGAATGAATAGTAATGTATTTACTATAAATGATGTATATTTCCTTTTGATAAGTGATGGAAAACAACAATATTCAGAAAAGGTATTATGGTTAAAATAAGGATTTATTTATTCATTTTAATTATACTATTGTCGGTATCCATAAATGCTGGATTTTCCATAATAAGTAAAACATCAAATAGTATGATCATAAAGTATAGTATTTCCGAGGAAATAGGAGCAAAAGCAGTTCTTATTCCCCCTGTTGATAATATTAATATTCAGTATAGTCCTTCAAATATTAAAAACAAAGTGAAAACTGAATCTGTATATTTTGGTGATTATCACATTTTACCATTAGTAGAATATCCAATTGAATATACTATTACAATATCATATCCCAATATTCCTAAAGTGGGTAGAATTGTTTTACAGGAACAAATATTTATAGATGCTGTATCTGACTTAATAATTAATCCTGAACATATGAAAGAATTCATAAAGAGGAGAAATTATTTTGCATATAAATCATCATATTCAGGAACACCTGTTCTTAAAATCAAAATTGACAGTACAGGTATATATCGTATGTATTACACTCAATTAGCTGCTGTTTCATCAGAGGATCTATCATCTGTTGATCCAGCAAAGATACAGATTTTTAATGGCAGTTCTGAAATTCCATTATATATAAATAATATTGATGATTCTGTTTTTAATGCGGGTGATTTCATTGAATTTTTTGCTGAGAGAAAAGAGGGAAAGGACAATAGATATTATGACAAATATAATTTATATAATAATTACATTTTAATTGTAAATGGCAATAATGGAGCAAGATATATACATTATTCATCTCCTGCATCACATGACTCACTTATAGAGAGTAATGTCTATGATTGTATAAAAACCATTCATATTGAAGAGGATAGTTTTTATTACAGATTTACTACACAGAATCCTGATACAAATGATTTCTGGTTTGATAGATATATGTCAGACCCGAATGATTACAATCTTAATATTCAATTAATTAGTAGAGTAACAGGAAATACTCCCATAAATATGAGAACCGGTTTTCATGGTATATCCCGTTTAGGAATTAATCCAGATCATCCTATTGATATTCTGATTAATGATTCACTTATTAGCAGTATAAACTGGAATGATCAGTTTCCATATTTTTATGAACAGGACTCCATATTAATAGGAGATACAACAAAAGCATTAATAACATATAGAATAAATTCAGTTCCCGGAGATACATCATCTTCTGATTCATTTTTATTTAATAGTGTTCTTCTAAATTGGACGGAAATTGATTATAGGAAATCACTTATTGCAGATAATGATTATATTGTTTTTAATCATGATGATAATCTTGGTTTTGGTAGATTTAGGTTTTATATTAATGGATTAAGCACTAGTAATATTGAGATTTTAAGAAAGGATTTTAAAATCATTAAAGATTTTATAGTGCAGTATGATTCTCTTGAATTAACATACTCGGTAATATTTGAAGATGATATATTCTCAACAGGTACTCAGTATGGTGTATATGAAAAAGCACATATTTTTTCACCTTCAGAGATAGTAACATACCATGAATACCCATTAATAGATAATTCAAATAGAGGTAAGTATATAATAATTACACCTCAATCATTTAAAAGTGCCGCTAATGAGATTGCCTCTCTATTTGAAGAAGATGTATTTATTGCAGGTACAGAAGAAATTTACAATGAATTTTCCTATGGTTTTATTTCTCATGATGCAATAAGAGACTTTCTAAAAATGGCATATAATAATTGGGATATTCCGCCTACTCATGTTTTACTACTGGGAGATGCATCAAGAGACCAGAATAATCATCTTGGTAAAAGGCAAGATATGCTTCCAAGCACTTATTTTTATGGTCTTGTGGATTATGGATATTCATGCACTGATAATTATTATGCAAGAGTTGTAGGAGAAGATGTATTAGAGGATATTTCTATTTCAAGATATCCTGCAAATAGTATTAATGATATATATAATTTGAAAACCAAAATAATACATTATATTGATCCAAGAAATCAAGGTACACATAATTTAAGGGCTATAATGGTATATGATACAACGGATTATATAAGATGTGAAGCTGATTCAAGGGAATTAGGAAATATGCTTCCTTCATATCTATATCCGCATCATATGAGAACATTTGAAACATGGAGTACTGATTTTATAAATGAATTTAATAGAGGTGCATTTTTTGTTAATGGTCTTGCTCATGGAGCAACGCATTCTATTGGTTATGGATTATTTCTTAGGGCTTATGATATTTACAGATATAATAATATAAATCGTTTACCACTTATTAATATATTTTCCTGCACAACTAATGAGTATGATTTTGTTTCATCAGACACCATGTCAATAGGTGAAGCATTTGTTATGGCACCTAATGGAGGTGCAATTGGGTACTATGGAGCAACAGGCACATCAGAAGCAGGAGTAAATTTTCTATTAGCTCGTGCAATTTTTAGACAATTTTCATATAAAGGAATTAGGAATATTGGTGATATTCTCCGTCTTGGTGAAATTGAATTTTTACTTGAAGCATCTAATCCCGAACCCAATAATATGTTTCATTATAGATCTCAGCAAATTATGAATTATAATCTTTTGGGAATCAATTTTCTTGATATAAATTATCCTGTATTATCAGAGAAAGAAATAGAATTGTCATCTGAAACATTAACTCCCGGTGATACGCTAACTGTTAAAGTGAAATCATCAGAAGTAGAGAACGGTAATTTTGAATGTTTGGTTTTGGATCCATCCAAAAATCCAATATCACATTCACATTCTGAGATTTTTGATTCTTCGGGAACAGTTACTCTAATAATGCCTGACTCTATTGAATTAGGTAATTTGACAGTATTATCTATTGCATCATCATCAGATACATCAGTTCTTTATTCATCATATCCTTCTGTAGGAAGTGTTGGTCTTTCCTTTTTTGGAATGTCTCCTGCAAATCCGGATACTAATCAAACATTTATTATTTATGCAAGAATAAAAAATCAAAATATGTTAAAAAATCAATATGTTTATTATAAAAAAGATACGGAAAGCAATTATTCATCTTTAATTCTCCATATTAGTCCAGATGACAGTACACTATTTGTTTCCGATAGTATTGCTGCTCTTAAAGCACTGGATACGGATTATAATTTTTTATATTATATACTATTAATTGATACTATAGATAATATGTATAACACATCAAAAAAGTCATATTTTGTTAATTCATTACCTGATATAACAATTGAAAATGATTCAATTAGTATAATTTCATTAAACAGACAACCATACATTAATGCAATTATAAATAATTATTATGAAAGGGAAATCCCACCATTTAATAATATATTTTATTTGGAGAATGATACAATTATATTTGGAATTGATTCATGTAATGGGATAAATAGTTCTCAGTATATATCAAAAGCATTGATAGAAGATGATTTATTTATTAATGATCTAAGAATAAAAATTGATGCGAATAATAATGTGGCAGAAAAGGATGAAACAAATAATGAAATGATTATTGATTCATTTAATCATAAAATCGTTTTAATTGAAGATACTTTATCTGAACAGAACACAGATTTTTATTACTATAAAGTAGATATTTTGAGTTGATCTAAAAATTTAGGTTCATTTATTGATTTAAGTATAAAAAGCATTGATGAATTACCTGAGGATATAATTATTTATAAATTCACCGGCTATGACTCATATCAGGAATATCATATTTTGAATGGTGATACCTGTAAGTGTGATATTAGTATAGAATTTAATGACTCATTATTAGTTAGCAATGAATGGAATTTTTATAAGTATAATGGAACAATTGAGAAATTTGAACTTGTTAATGAAGGTTTAAATAATATTGATATTAGTTTGGTTTCTGGAATTAATAGATTTATTGTTGCGGCACATAGTGATACAATCCCTCCACATGTGGATATTATTATTGAAAACAAGGATTATGTAGGCAATGTAATATTATCAGAACAATGTGAATTGGCATTTACAATAGAGGATGAATCAGGGATTAAGGTAAATGATATTATAATTACATTAAATGATGATACAATTCCTTCAAATGAATATACTATTGCTGAAAATACTGATTTAAGGAATATTCCTTTAAAAATGACAAAGCATCTTGCAGATGGAATATATAAAGTAAAAATTTCTGCAATAGATATTTATAATAATAAAACAGAGGAATCCCTTGAAATAAAGGTAGCAAAAACATTTGCTATTATTTCAGCAGGGAATTTCCCAAACCCGGCTACAGGAGATAATACAGTTATTGCCTGTAGATTGTCAGAACAGGCAAGCGAAGTGATATTGTATTTATTTGATGCAAGAAGCAGAAAATTATTAAGAGAATCAATTTTACCCGGCTCTGATTTGATTGTTACCTATAATCTCTCTACTGCGGGATTCTCTAATGGCACATATTTTTATTACTTTGAGGCATTGAAAGGAGATAATTCCGAATCAGTCAAATCAGCAATTTTAAAAATGAGTATTTTAAAATGATTAAAAAAATTATTATTTTATTAATTCTTATCTTACCATTATTAATGAACAGCACCGAGGTATTTTTAGATTATTTTCCAATGGCAATTGGTGAAGGTACAGCGGGAAACATTAATACATCTATGATAGAAACACCACTTTTCTTTTATAATCCTGCTATAAACTCGGGAAAAATCAAATCATTTATTGCATATGAACACAAATTCCTTCTTAATAATTTGACTCATTATAATTCAGTTATTATAACAATACCAGTTGCTAAGACCTTTGGTATTGGTTTGGGATATATTAATCAAAACATTGATAATATTCCTATATTCCCTGAATTTCCTAATAACATTGATTCAATTGATTTTACACCACAAGGATACTTTTCAGACAATGCACATGCTGTATATTTGAATCTTGCATATACCTTTATTCCAGAGGGATACAGATTATTTGAATTATCTGGCGGTATAAATATAAAATATATTATTCATCAAATTCACACAAATACAGGCATGGGTTCAGGAATCGATGCAGGAATGAATGCATTGTTTTACCTTGAAAGAATTAATTTTAAATATAAAGGTATGTTAAATTATTTTCTGGTTTTAAAGGATATTGGTTCAACAATTATAAAATGGGATACTCCAAATGAATATAGGGATGATAGAAAATATACTGCTATAACAGGAATGGGATATTCAATAAATATTGATGCAATAATGACAAAGTTGGGAGTTGAAATAAATGCTGCCTATGGAAATGAAAAGAAAATTGGATTTTCACTGAATTGTACTTATAATAAATTAGTTGGAATTTATGGGGGAATTAATTATAGAAACGAAATGAATATTTATAAGATCAGTGATCCAGCAGGGGGTATTTCTCTTTATTCTAATGGATTTGAAGTTTACTATTCTTTATCCTATCAGGAATTGGGTTTCAACCATTCTGTCTCTTTGGGTTATTCTCTATGATCTTGGTTCCGAATATAGATTCGTTTTTCAATAAAAGCAATTTTATTATTTTTGCAGGATGTAGTGATGATGGAATAAGAGATACAATAAAATCCATTAAAAAAAGATATGTAGATGATGCTTTTAAGGACTTGGATTATTTTGAAATGTTCGGAGATGAGTTTGACAATGAGATCTTCAGCAGTTATATATTGTCTCCACCAATGATTTCAGAGAAGAAGATGATTGTGATAAAGAATGGAATTAGATTAAGTCATAGTCAAATGAGAAGCATTAATGAATTAGCAAAGGATACTGATAACAATATTATTCTAATAATAGTTATTACTGATAGATCAAAGTTGCAATGGGAAATCATTTCAAGAGTTGAATCTGGCTTTTCTGATGCTTTAATAATAAAAACTAAAGCAAAAGAAACTCTCAGCATTAATGATATTAAAACCAAATCTATTGAATTGGGATTATCTTTAACTAATAGTGGAATCTCAAAAATAATGGAAATTTCTGATAGCAATAGATATGTTATTGATAATATATTAACAACAGGATGGATGACAAATGATGATACAGTATTTGAGCAAATGCTTTCAGATGAATATGCTTTTGAAACATCACCTGCAATGTATCTTGATTTTTTAAATTTATTCATGGAGAAAAACAAGCGGAAATGTTTTATTATGTATAGAAAATTAACAAAATGGAATATTATTTCTATTGATGGACTTATTAGTCTGATTATGAATCGTTTAGAAAAAATTAAAAAAGCAATTACATTTGGAAATTCTTATAAAAATCAGATAAAAAATAAAAATTGGAGTATCTCTGAAATTGACAAAACATACTTTTTGTTCTATAATGTTTTAAGAAAATTTAGAACAATCAATAAAAAATACGCAGCATTATATTTTGAACAAGTGTTGCTTTATGTATTAAATAATTAAGGGGGAGTCATGGACATAAGAGAACTGATGTCTGAAAAAGAAAGTATTCAGGATAAACTGAGTAAGCTTGAAAATATTAAGAATGAGATCAAAGAGGCTGTATATAGTAAAGTGAAGAATGATTATGAGATAAAGTTAGATGATATTAATAAAGCTATTAAGGAAAGTGAATCAGATGTGCTTGTTGAAATTGAAAATACTAAAAATGAATTAATTGAAGTTAATAAATTTGTTGAACAATTTGAAAATGAATTAGAAGAGATAAATGTTCGTATTACACTTGGGGATTACAAAGCAGAGGAATATGAAGAAAAGCAGAAAAAATTAAATGATGAAATAAATACTTACAAAACCAGGAAAGACGAGTTAAATAATAAACTAAAAGAACTTGAATCAATTGTACCTCCCTCTGAAGATAATCAAAATGAAACAGACACTAAATCAAATATGGAAGACCTTCCTGAAAACATTGTAATTCCTCCTATGGAAATTGAAGAGAGCCATGAAAATATTACAACAGGTGAAATTGATATTAAGAAGAAAGAAAATGTTACAAAAAATGAAGATACAGCAGAAGATGAAATAATTAAAGAATTTGGAGAACAGGGTATAGAAAGTTCCGAAACG
Organism: Caldifarciminota bacterium; assembly: GCA_030592285.1. GTDB lineage: Bacteria > Hydrothermota > 32-111 > 32-111 > 32-111 > JAUVJU01. The sequence continues at coordinate 10,839 of JAUVJU010000033.1, read as the reverse complement.
GATAATAATAAAAGTCCACTTAGCGATATACTGCAGCCAATATTAGGGGAAGAATATGGAGATGCAGATGAAGAAATTGAGCCAATAAAACCAGAACTACACGAATTCTTTGAAAATAAGAATGAAAATGAATCAGAATCAACAGAAGATCATATAGAAGGAATTGTTTGTCCAAAATGTAAGCATATGAATGATGCAAACCTTATGAATTGTGAAAAGTGTGGAACAGAATTATTCTGACTTTTAAATCGAATGGAAAATGATCCTACGCCATGCTTCTTTTTATACCATTAGCATATATATAAATACAATTCTTGCAGCTTTGCAGGGTATTGTAGCAGCAAAATTGTTGGATCCTTATTATATGGGTTATTTTTCTCAAATTAAGGTTATTTTATCCTATATGATGCTGATTAATGTTGGTTTTATAAATGGTCTTATCATTGTATTACCTAAAGCAGATAAGAAAACTCAGGATGAATATATAAGTAATGGTTTCTGGATTAGTTTTTTTCTGTATATATTAGGATCTCTGATTTTTCTTGCATTGTATTTTACCTTTAATGATAAAGCATTTATATTTGCTGCAGTAATTTTTCCAATTTATGGAATAAAGGAATTGCCAATCTATATTTTAAGGTCAAAAGGTGATTTCAAGCATTTATCATTATTATATCTGATTATTTCAATTGTCTCATTTGTTCTAGTAACAGTTCTTATATATTTATTTAGATTTAGAGGGGCATTAGGTGCACTTAGCATATCTGTTTCATTAACTCTAATATTTGGAATTATTATTGGAAAAATGAAAATAGAATTTAAAATTATAAAACATAGAATTGTTTCCCTTTTTAAAAATGGCATTGTTATCTATATAAAAGAATTTTTCAGATTCTTAAAAAGTTCAATGGAAAAGTTTGTAATGATGTTTATTATGCCCAAAGAGGTATATGCTGTTTATACAGTTGGTATTGTGATGATCTCATTTTTTGATATTTTGCCTGCTACAATTTTCCAATACCTTCTTCCTGACTTTATAAGAAAAAATGATAAATGGTCTGAGCGCAAAATGTCCAAAACTGTTTCCCTTATTACCTTTATTATGACGGTACTTCTACTTATAGGAATTTATGTATTTACCATATTGATTCCTAAAGTATTGCCATACTATGAACCCTCACTAATGATTTTTTATATTCTTTCATTTACATGTTTTATAAATATCTGGAATTATATTATTTATAATAAATTTGTTTCTGAAAATAAACTTCAATATATGTACATATCACAATTTGTTGGATTAATTGCTCTTCTAATGTCTGTTGCTATATTTTATGGTTTTCTCGGATTTAATGAGAGTAATGTTATCTATGCTGCATATGCAATACTAATTGCCCGAATTGTATATATTATTTCATTATTGATTATTTTCAAATCAAAAACAAAATTAAATTTGTTCACAAAAGAAACAATAATTGTGAGTACACTAAGTATTGCTACTATAATTATTTCATTATTTACTTTAAAATATTTTTTACACTTAACAATTATAATAGCATTAATGTATGCATTACTATTTCTAAATAAGGCAAAACAATGGTTGAAAGAATTGATGTTATAGTTGTTGCATATAAGAATATTGATTTTTTTTTGAAAGAGAATTTTAATGAAATTAGTAAATCAAATATAAATCTTATTATTGTTAATAATAATGAAAAGAAAATTGTTTCTGAAAATTATGAAGGAATAAAATGTATTAATATGAATTATAATAAGGGTTATGGAACAGCAGTTAATAGAGCAATGCTGGAAAGTGATTCAAATTTTACCATTATCACAAATGATGATATAATATTTTCGAATGGATTTTTTAAAAAATTGATAACTCATACAAATTATTATAAAAGAAATAAAATATCAATAATTGGCTTTAATGTAATCTCAGATAAAACAAAGAGAAGGGGACTTCATAAAATTGTATATAATCCAATATTGATATTATACCATTTCTCATTCATTCCGCTTGTTCTATCTCTTTTTGTAAAAAAATCAGGGTATATAGGAGCACTAGAAACAATGCACTATTATAAATCATCAAAATTCGTGAAGGGAGTATCAGGAGCATGTTTTATGGTGAATAGAAAAAATTTCAATTATGTAGGTGGATTTGATAAAGATTTTTTTCTTACCCATGAAGAAACAGAATTGTTTAGACGATTATTAAAATCAGGAAAAACAATATATTATCAAAATGAATTAAAAGTACTGCACAAGCATAGTTTTTCTGCTTCAGAAATTTCTATTAAGGAATCATTCAAATCAATGCATGTTTTTCTTAAAAAGCATTATTCAAAGATAATAGTATTTTTTGTAGAATTATGGGTGCTAGATTGGCTTATATTAAAAAAAGTTATTTTACCTAAAGGAAATAGGAATGAGATTAAATACTTTCTTTCAAGAAAGTAGAATTAGAATATTAGTATTTATACTGATTTCTGTATGTTTAATTATTTTTGCAATGATTAGTAAAATGATGGTGTTTATGACACCGGTCATTATTCTTGGATTTCTTGTCCTTAGTGAAAGAATGATGAAGAATCATAAAATGTTTTTCATTTTTCTTATTTTTTATGGATTGTTTTCAAAAATCATTTTCTATATTTCAGGAGGAATTAAATTTAATCCAATATTCATTATTCCTGCTTTATACATGATTATCTATATTGATGAAATAATAAGAGAATTAATCGCAATGAAAATAAAAGTTAGAACAGGTATTATGATATATGTAGGTATTGCATTGATATTCACGATTTTTGTAAATTTAAAATACATTACAACACAAATGATTTCATTTAATATAATGATCTTACCGATTTTCCTTGCACTTTTTATTAAAAAAGCAGAGGATATTAAAGAGGTAATTATTAAAACAGCACCAATAGTTTTAATATATGCAGTATTACAATATATGGGATTATTTACAATATTTGATTCTTGCTGGATCAAAGCAAACTCTCTTATCACTTATGATTCATTGTACATAGGTGGAAATATAAGGCCATTTTCTACATTTGCTTCAATTGAAGAATTTGGTTATTTTCTTATGATGATTTTGGTTCTACCTTTTATTTTCAAGGATAAACGATTAATTGTTTTATCAGTAATATCATTTATCTTATTGTTTATTTTTTCATTTAGATTGCCACTGATGATATTCATAGTATTTCTTTTCTATTTTGGTTTAAAAAAGAAAATGTATAAATTAGTAGTGATTATTCTATTAATACTTATTCTTTTAACAGTTATTTTAAATATTATTCCATTTAAAGAAGATATTCATACAAAAGAAAAGGGTATTAATGTTTTTGTTAGACATACATTGGAACCATTCAGAAATGTATTTAGATCATATTCACTTGAAAGGCGGGTTAAAGATATTAGAACCAATATTAATAACTTTAAATCATTTCCTTATGGAATGGGGCTAAATCATAATCCACGCAATCTTCCTCATAATAGAAACATTTATCATTCTGAAAGTGCTTTTGTAATGATGATGCTATCATGTGGTATTACTATGCTTATATTTATGATAATCATTCTTATTTTGATTTCAAGAAAATTGCTGATAAAGAAAATTAATTCTGATTTAATATTCTTATTTCTTTCTGTTTGTTTTCTCTTGTTTTCACATGTTCTTTCTTTTCATTTTATAACACCCATTTTTTATTATGCTATTATAAGGAATTTTAATGGTAAATAAGGATAAGGTGCTTAATATGCAGAATGAATGGGAAAGGAAAGCAAAGCATATAACAGATAAATTTATTAAATCAAATCCAGAGTTTGATGAAATGAATTATTCATTTCTATGGACTGCTTATCATACACTGAGAAATAATGGATTTAAGCTACTAAGTAAGAATGAAAAAAAACATTACTTTTTGAGTGGGAAAGTAAATGGAAAGTATTTTATTCAAAGGGGTATAAAGAAGGAATTATTAAAGAAGATAGAGAAAAACGGAATAAGATCTCACAATTTTTACATTACATCAAAAAATATTGGTTTTCAATTGCCTAATAAAACGATTTTCCCACTTTCTTATAAAAATATGAAATGTGATATTGATTTTAAATTGGAAAACAATACTATTAACTCAAATTTCAAAACATTGATTAACAATAATTTTGCTGATATGAAAAGATTAAATGATTTATTAATTAAAATGTTTAATCATAATAAACCGCGGTTTATAATATTAAGTGAGGATAGAACAAAATATAATAGAATTATTGTAAAAGCAGCAAGGCAATTCAGAGTTCCTGTATTTATCCTTCAACATGGCATTACTCCGAAAGTGAAAGCTAATCAAATGCCTTTTGCAAATGAGTCATTTGCTCCGCTTTATGGGGATTATATACTTGTCTGGGGTGAAAATGCAAAACAATATTTAAGGGAAATTGGTATAAATGAGAACAGGATACTAATTTGCGGGAATCCCAATTATAATATTGTAAGTAATAAAATAGCAAGAAAAAAGGAATTACTTATTATTGATCAGCAATTTATTGGACAAAAAAATGAGATGGAATTATCGTATAAACCATTAATTGAAGTCCTGAATAATAATAAAATTCCATATAAAATTTATTTAAGAATGGAATACAATAAAAAATATATTGAGGGTTTAATAAATTCAAAATGTATAATCAAATGGAAAAAAGGATTAATAAAAAAAATAATTAAGGAATACAGTTTAACTCTTGGATTTTATTCAACTGCAATTATGGAATCAGTTATAAATCTAACTCCATCAATTTCTTTTGATTCAATGAATAGAGGAGATGTTATGGGATTTCATAGTAAGTATTTGAAATGTATAACTGATGTTGATGAAATTGTTAAAGTATATAAAACAATGATAAATATAAGTCCAGAAATGGATAATGTGAAAGAGGATATAGAAAATCACATTGCATATTATGGAGAAGATGCAGCGAAGAAGATTGTAAATAGCATATATGGGAAAATATGAAAACCATATACTTTCTTGATTTTGCACTTAATAGAGGTGGAGCTGAGATTTCTCTTGAAAATCTTATTTATACATTAGGGAATAATTATAAAATATCATTAATTCTAAATGATTTGTCAAAAATTAAATCAGATTCAGAAATTACTTATATTAAAATTAACAAAACAATGAATCATGCAAAAAGAGGAAGTTTTATTTCAATATTGGCATATAAATATTTCCTTTTTCTTGCACTTAAAATTGGCTATAAAAAAGTTATTGTTTCAAATACTTTTAAAGCACATATAACAGCAATGGCAATGAGAATCCTATTTGGAAGTGAATGGATTATGATAGAAAGGGATATTGTAACAGGAACTATAGAAGAAATACTAAAAAAGATCATGTATATATTAGCAAATAAAACTGTTTTTGTGTCTGAATTCGCAAAAAATGCAAACAAGGGGAAAGGAACAGTAATATATAATATTGTCAAGGAATGTAAGGAAGCAAAATCTATTGAAAACCGAAATTTATATATTTACGCAGGCGATCTAACAATAGATAAAGGCATAGACAGGATTGAAGAAATGTTTTCAGCAATAGGAAGCGAATTTCCTGAAATGGAATTCATCATTATTGGTAAAAAACCGGAATATGATATGGATAAAGTAAGTATTACATTCCCAAAGAATGTGAAATTAAAAGGATATGTTAATAATCCTTATAATTATTACAAAAGGTCCAGATTTATATTTCTTTTAAATAGAAGACCTGAAAGTTTCTCAAGGGTAATTGCAGAAGCAATGGCTTGTGGAGTAATCCCTTTTGTATTAAAGGGTAATGGAACTGATGATTATATTATACATGATTATAATGGTATTATTCTTGATGAGTATAATATGGGAAACATAGTTAAACACATTGGATTGATGAAAAGCAAAAATACTATAAAATATTTGAGTGAAAATGCTATTAAAACATCAAAGCAGTTTAGCAGTGAAATTGTAAAGAAAAAATGGTTGGAAATATTGGGATAATAAGGATACTAATTTCTAGTAACATAAATAATAAAAATGATTAATCATTTTTTATTGATCTCATCAATTTTTCTTTTTTTCCTTATCAAATAATAAATTCCTAATACTAAAAGCATAATAATTATCAAGGATAAACTGAAAAGCATATCATAGTAATTTCCAACAATAAGATGATAGATCTGTAAACATACAAATAGAAAAACAATTATTATCCAAAGAGATTTTGCTATTTTTTTGTTCATAAATTTTACTTCCTTATATATTAATTACAAATTATAAGTTGTTTTGGTGATGATGATACAAAAAGTGATTCATCATAATTGCCAAATTTCTTTTCAATTGTGAATCCATTATATTTGAGAAGTGCATCAATTTCCTGTGGATAATATATTCGCATATTCAACTCATTTACAATCTCATCTGTCTGATCATCCTTTTTATAATACCATTTAATTCTATTTATTTGTGTATCCGCATCGTAAATATTGTTTTCAGTAATGGTAATGGTTTCTTTATTATAAGCATCATACAAACTTGCTACTGGATACAGCACAGATGAATCTCTTGATAATCTGTCCATACTGGGATTAAATATATCAATTATAAATTTACCATTATGCTTTAAATGTTTTCTTACACAAGAGAAGCATGCTTCAATGCTTTTTATGTCATGAATATGAGCAATTGAATTGAAAGGGAAAAAGATAATACTAAACTTTTTATCTATATTAAAATCGCGGCAATCAGCTTCAATCCATTCAATATCAATATTCTTTGCTTTGGCTTTGCTTTCAGCATAAGAAAGCATGTTTTTTATTATATCCAACCCACTTATATCAATTCCTTCCTCAGCTATTGGCATTGTAATTCTTCCTGTTCCGCATGCTAATTCAAGAACTGGATCACCATATTTCTTTATTTGTTTAAGGAAAAATGGAATATCATCTACAATACTATTGTTCTGCAAATCATAATATTCCGGATTATCATAAAGAGGTTTACAATCAATTGGTTTCATTTTCACTTTCTCCTTGTCTAATAGAAAACATTAATAATATGAATATAATATGATATTAAATATAAATCAAGAGAAAAAATATTGACATAATTAGAAAAACAGATAAAATAATTATATTACAGTGTAAAATTGGAGATAACTTGATTATTGGTTATAGAATAAAGAGTGCATTATTAAGGATACCACTATTTTCAATAGTGATTATTTTATTAATAATTTTAGTATTTGTTAAATTCCCTGAAATTAGATATATCAGATGGTTGGATCATTCAATTTTAAAGAATCTTGAATTGAGTAAACTTCAAAATATTAATGATTTCAATAATTTACTTTCATCAGAAAATGGTATGAATCCATCAAATATGTTGATTTCATTATTTTATTCACAATATATAGTACAATTCCTTTTAAATATTTGGTTAGCAATTGTACTTTTTACTTTTATAGAGAGTAAAATAGGTAGAGTGCCATTTATTATCTTGTATTTGCTATTTGTATTAATTGCATATTCTCTTACATTAACCGGTATTTACGATGGTATTTATCCTTTCCCATGGAATCAGGGAATAATACTAATGTTCTGCGGCTATTTTTATATCAATTATTTTAAATCCAGAATTCGTATGTTATACTTTCTTGCTCCCTTCAAATATACCTGTGGCACATTTGAATTATTTTCTGCTGTAGTGATCCTTCCTGTTTATTATGTTGTTCAATTGATCATTATAATGAGTGTTTCAATTCGCAAGGAAATACTATTTTTACCTACTCCGGGTATGTTAATCAATATGGTTGTTTGCCCAGCAATAGGGCTTATAATAGGGTTGATATTTAAAAGAATAATTGATTTACCATTTATACAAAGATATTTTCAAAAGCCCGACCATGATTATCATACTTTTAATGATAATGATAAAAAAATCATTAATCAATTACATTCCGATGATTTATCAGAATCTGAAAAGGCAGCTAGAATTATTGAAAGTAAATGTATTGCTGTGATTAGTATTGATATGTTTAATTCATTGTATTCATATTATTTAAGGATAAATGCCAGTAAGCGAAAGATAAAATTAACTTCTTTTGTACTAAAAAGATTAAATGTTAATGAAAACATTGAGGAAATTTATGATGTTTTTACAACTGTCAACAATTCAGATGGCATTGACATGTTTAATCAGATTGCAGTGCCAGACAGAGTTAAAATAATAAAAGTATTATACATGAAAAACCTTTATGAGGAAGTCAGGGAATTAGCAAGACATCTTGTGAATGAAAGCAAATTTGATAAAAGCACAAAGGAACTAATTGATTATTTTAAGAAGAATGAATTTCTCTGGTAGAAGTATTATAGGAGAAGAAGAATCAGAAGAAAATTACAATAAAAGATATTGACATGGTAGATAAATGTGATAAACTATTAATAAAGTAATAAATATTACCGTAATGGAGATTACTTAAATGAAATTCTATAATAGAGAAAAGGAAAAAAATGTAATAAAATACTTTATGAATAAAAGTAAGGGATCTAGGATCCTTGTGATAACAGGGAGAAGAAGAATAGGAAAAACTCGACTTGTAAATGAGATTGTTAATGGAAAAGGTATATATCTATTTACAAAACGAAAGAGTTATAAGGAAATCATTACAGAATGGACGGAAAACTTAAAGAAATATGAAAAGATTTATGGTGAATTCAAGTCTTTCGAGGAATTATTAGAATATTTATTTGATAGGGGACGAAAAAAGAAAATCATTATAATATTTGATGAAATTCAAAATCTATATTACTCTGACAAAAGTGCATTTTCAACTTTTCAAAAAGTATTTGATCTGAATAAGGAAAAATCATCTATTTTGTTTATTTTTACCGGTTCCATATATTCACTAATGGAAAAAATATTCAAAAATGCTAAAGAACCTCTCTTCGGAAGAGCATCAGAAATTATAAAGTTATCCTATTTACCAATAAAAGCACAGGAAAGAATATTAAAGGATTATAAATTGTTTTCAGGTGAAAACCTGCTTCATTTGTTTTCTATTTTTGATGGTACACCATATTATGTAGAGGAATTTGTTGATATAAAGAAAAAGACATTTAAATCAGCATTGAGAACTATGATAGTTGAAAGAAATTTTTTATGGGAAGAGGGTGAGAATATTTTAAAAGAAGAATTTGGAAAGGAATATTCAATATACTTTTCAATCCTTCAATCAATAACAAAAGGAAAACGAACAAGGAATGAAATTTCACAGGAAATAGGTATTAAAGAACTTGGTGGGTTCTTGAATAATTTGGAAAAAGTATATAAAATAATTGAAAGAAGAGTCCCTATATTCAAAAAGAATGCTAATTCAAAACTTACAAGATATTATTTGAGAGACAATTTTTTAACATTTTGGTTTTATTTCATGGATAGATACAGAAGTTATAAAGAATTAGGGCAAAACGAGTTGGCATTTAACAGAATATGGAAGGAATTACCTCAGTATGAAGGTAAGAAACTTGAAGCAATGGTTTTAAGAAAAATTATTGAAGAAAATCCACTAAATATTGATTTCTCGGAAGCAGGAAATTTTTGGAATAGAAAAGGAACATTAGAAGTTGATTTAATATTGTTAAATAAAAATGAAAAGATTGCTTATATATTTGAAATTAAAAGAAATCGAAAAAAAATCACACAAAAAATAATTAATCATATTTGCAATTTAAACAATAAAATTGAGGAATTAAAATATTATAAAATTGTACCTGTTATTGCATTTATTGATAAAAATGGATTAAACATAGAAATTATGGAAAAATAAATATGAAAGTTGCTTTATTTGTTAATAGAATAGAAAGATCAATTGAACAAAATTTGAATAATATAATTTCTAATATAAATCACGCAGCAGATAAGGATGCTGATTTAGTTGTTTTGTCAGAAACAGCTTTAACAGGACTTGTTAATGTAGATATTCCTGAAAAGGATATTAAATTAGGTATTGAAATACCAGGATACGAAACTGAAATACTCTGCAACTTAGCAAAAGAAAGAAGCATAAATATTGCAATGGGAGTGTTTGAGAGAGAGGATAAGTTTTTATATGATTCAGCAATATATATTAATAGAACAGGCATAATAACACTTAAATACAGACGCATAACAAAAGGGTGGAGAATCCTAGAAAACGATAAAAGTATCTACAAAGAAGGGGAAAATATTCCTACCTATCAGTCTGAATTTGGTAAAATATGTTTCCTGATTTGTGGAGATCTGTTTGATGAAGATTTAATAAATAAAGTTGCTTTAATGAATATAGATTATTTGATATTTCCATTTGCCCGTTCTTTTCCCAATGGATTATGTAATCAAGAAAAATGGGAAAAAGAAGAAATGCCATATTATATTGAACCAATTAAAAAGATTGGAGCAACAACAATAGGAGTGAATTATATTAGCAAGGCATATTTTGGCGGTGCATTTATCATATCAAAAAAAGGTGAAATATGTATGAATTATCCATTAGGAAAAGAGGGAGTAATTATAGCCGATTTATAGATTTTAGGTCGGGGGTTGACAATTTGACAGTATTTTTAGTAAAAATTTGCTTTTTTCACTAAAACAATAAAGAAATACACTACATATTGACAAATATCACAATGAGGTATACAATAATGATACATAAGGCACTGCAAAAATGTCAAAATGTCAACCCCCGGCTGTATATCATATATATAGATTTGTTCAATTTATGCAAAATGTATTAATTTAGGAAT
>JAUVJU010000061.1 GCA_030592285.1 Caldifarciminota bacterium | reverse complement strand
TTTCCATCTAATGATTTTTTGCAATTATATAAAGATATGGGAGGCACATTGATTTCTATTGGTTCGGATTCCCATAAAAAAGAACATATTGGGTTTGGAATTTCCAATGCAAATAAATTGATAACAGAATATAAATTCAAACATTTTTTACATTTGGAGGAAACATGTCAGGAATAGGTGATATAAAACATAAAATAATGATATTATCAGGGAAAGGCGGTGTTGGCAAATCCACTGTATCAGTAAACCTTGCACTTTCTTTAAAAAAAAAGGGATATAAGGTAGGACTATTAGATATTGATATTCATGGTCCATCCATTCCACATCTTCTAAATATTCCAACCGAAACATTAAAGGCAACAGAGGATAATAAACTTGTTCCTATTGATATTGATGGAATGAAGGTTATATCAATTGGATTCTTACTTGATAGTGATAATAGAGCAGTGATCTGGAGAGGTCCACTTAAATATAAGATGCTTCTTCAATTTCTAAATGATGTTGTTTGGGGTGAACTAGATTATCTTATCATTGACTCACCTCCAGGAACAGGTGATGAACCATTAACACTGCTTCAGAATGTTAAGGATCTATCGGGTGCCTTGATTGTTTCAACACCTCAGGATATTGCTCTACTTGATGTTAAAAAAGCAATTGATTTTGTTAATCAAATGGGTATGAAAACATTGGGGCTTGTAGAGAATATGTCCGGATTCAAATGTCCTAATTGCGGAACAATCACCCATATCTTTGGTAAAAATGCTCATCAAAAACTTCAGAAACATTTTGATATTGAACATCTGATCTCAATCCCATTAACTGACTCCATTGTATCAAATTCCGATAATGGAATCCCGGCAATCAATGATCCTGATATTGAAAAAGTATTTAATGATCTAACAGATAAAATTATTGCTAAAATGGATATTAATTAATTTTTTCATTCTTTTTTGGTTAATCCTTATGATGATTCTTGTTTATTTTTTCTGTAAATCAAAAAACTGCAAACAATACCAATAATAACCATAATAAGAGATGTTATCTGTGAGTATGATATAATCCCTATTTTCATTGCATCAGAAGAATAGTATCTTAAAAAATCAATTGCAAATCTATCCATTCCATATAAAATAAGAAATATCGCAAACACAATTCCATTACGCAACTTTCTCCTAAGCAGATATAATAAAACTCCAAAAATTACAAGAGCAATAATAGATGCAATATTCTGAGTTGGGATAACCGGCAATGAATGTGTGGCAGTTCTATCAATAAGTCCATCCCTTAATTGCTGATAATATGCAGGCGGATAATCCTTTGCTGGAAATTGAATTCCAAAACTTGAACAAATTTTTCCATAACAACATCCATTAAGAAAACAGCCAATTCGTCCAATAGCAATTCCCATTGCCAAGCCAGGAGCAATAATATCAGCCATAAGAAATACATTCAATTTATTTCTCTTAATATAATAAATACCTGAAATGAACCCGCCAATAAAGCCCCCGTAAAAGACCATTCCACCTTCCCATATTCTTAGAATTCCCATAAGATCATTTCTAAAGAAATGGAAATTTTCAATCACGAACCATAGTCTTGCTCCCAATATTGCTCCCAATATGATCCATGTTGCCATATCAATAACACGATCTTTATCAATTTTATTATTAATAGCAATTCTTGTTGTTATATATAATGCTGTAATAAATGCAATTGCCATAAGTAAACCATAGGAATATAAACTGAAAGGTCCAATTGTAAATATAATTCTATGCATTATGCCCCCATTATTTTTTCAATTTCTTTTATTTCTTTTGGAATGCTTATTGAAAGATTTTTCCTACCCTTATCTGTTACAAGAATATCATCTTCAATTCTTATTCCAATATTATGTTCCTTAATATAAACACCTGGCTCTATTGTTATTACCATACCCTTTTTAAGTGGTGATTTATTTGTATATGTTCCATAGGTATCATGTGTATCAAGCCCCAGCATATGTCCCACGCCATGTGGGTAATATTTTATATAGTCGCTTTCATTCTTGATATATTTGAATGTTTTCAGCATTTTCCCAATAAGTGTACCTGTCTGCTTATTGATCTTTATCATTGATATTCCGGGTTTTACATAATCAATCAATTTTTTCTGAATATCAAGAAGTGCCGAATATAGGTTCTTTTGTCTTCCAATGAATTTCCCACTTGCAGGATATGTTCTTGAAATATCTGCTGAATAATTCATATAATCGGCTCCAATATCTATAAGAACAAGTTCATCCTTCTTCACTTTTTTATCAAGTGATACATAATGTAATATAGTTGCATTTTTGCCTGCTGCAACTATTGTTGGGAATCCAGGAATAGCAGTCCCTCTTTTTCCAAATGCATATTCAATTTCAGCTCTTATCTCATATTCAAACATACCGGGTTTTGAATATTTATATGCTCTTATAACTGCATCCCTTGTTATATCAATTGCTTTTTCTATACATTTAATTTCATTATTACTTTTAACAATTCTTAAATCTAATACATTATTAATATTCTTAACACAGCATATACCGGGATACTGCTTTTTTAATTCATTGATTTCCAATGTTTTTCTATTAAATTTACTATGACCATATGATTTAGAATCATAATAAAGCAGAGAAGCAGACCTTATAAATGCTTTAATACAATCATCTATTTGTTTATTATACAGTATCCTCTCTATACCGGTAATATCTTTTAATTCATCAATTTCCTTCCGTTTTCCTACCCATATTTCAATATGCTTATCATTCTTTTTTGTAAAAAAATATTCCTTTGTTTTATTAGCGATTTTTGTTAAAATAAGAGTACAATCATTTTCATTAATGCCTGTTAAATAATAAAAGCTTGAGTCCTGTTTGTGTAGGAATTCCGTATCTCCATTCTTATATAAAATCGGATTTGCTTTAATGATCATAATACTGTTATTATCCATTTTTTTCAATATATGCTTTCTTCTTTTTATAAAATCCATTTTTTTGAACATTTTTTACTCCTTATTTAATATATTGTAAAAAACTTTTTTTGTGTCAAATCTATTTGATGGTTCCTTTTTTTCTGCAGGATATCCAATAACTATAAGTGAAATGGGCATAAACTTTTTTGGAATATTAAGTAATTCCTTGATTCCCTTGATCCTCTCTTCCCTGGGATACACACCAAGCCATACACTACCAAGAGAAAGTTGTGTTGCCTCAATTAAAATATTCTCTGTTGCAGCAGAACAATCCTGTAAAAGATAATCTACATTTTCCTGAAGTGTATTATCTCCCATTACAAGTATTGCAAGAGTAGCACTTAAACTCATACTGGCATACGGATGTATTGTAGGAATTTTGTCAAGCACATCCCTATCATCAATAACAATGAAATTGTATGGTTGACAATTTCTTGCAGAAGGAGCAGCAAAACCGGCTTTTAAAAGCATTTCAATTTTTTCTTTTTCTATTGGTTTATCTTTTATATATTTCCTTATACTTCTTCTTCTAAACAGTGCATCCATCAATACTCCTCTTTATATTAATTTAGTATTATAATGATTTGGAGATTATTTTCAATGTTAATACCCATAATTCACAATACCACCCCATAGAATCAGTCCTTTGGGTTTCCACGAGGGACTATTCACAATATATTTGATTGAATATATTCCAGGTTCATTACATTTAACATTTATTGTACATTCATAAAACCTATCACTCTGAACTCCATGTAATTTTTTTGCTATTTCCTGTTGTTTTACATTGTTCGGATTATATATGTGGATCATTATTTCATCTGCATAATAATGAGATGGATTATAAATCCTTATTTTTACTTTCACATTTTTTGCTTTTGTAACTTCTATTATCTCTTTATCATAGATCTCTGTATATTTAATCATATCTCTTAAAAATACCAAATCACTCTTGTAAACCCTTTTATCCCAATATGCCCAATCAACATAATTACTTGTAATAATAATAAGTCCATCCCCATATTCAAATTCAACTGCTACTGGATTATTGGTCTCATCCCTTCTTATTATTACATTACCATTTGAAGAGCAATCTTCATCAATATACCCATCGGTAAACATTAAAGGTGTCTTCTTTATCTGCCCACTAATAATTGGATGTTTTTTTTCAATAATTACTTTTTTATTGCTGTGAAATACCTCATCATCCCAACCACATCCTGTTATTCCGAAAGGAAGGTAATTGTAATCTGTGGAAGATTCCGGAGACAATATGATAAGTTTTCCTCCAGATCTAATCCATGCTTCAATAGCATTTTTGAAATTATCCTTCTGAAAAGATTTGAGCCCTGAAGTGCCGAGAATTAAAATATCCAGATTAGATAGATACCTATTGCTTATTCCTAATACTTTCTGATTTTCATCGATTAATATACATATACCTGTGTTGTACTTTTTCATAATATATGTAATCCTTATTGAAAATCGATTAAAGATAATTCCAATATTGCTTTTAGGAGCATAAATTTTTTCTTCTGTGAAAAAACTCTCTTCTGTGATAAGGGTATCAGGTATTTCAATTTTTCCTGTTATAGTATAATCAATATTGAGTTCCTTTAATAATTTATTTGTGATAGGATGTCCTGATAAACAAATTAGCACAATTATTATCATAATTAAAAATATTAGTAATATTATCTTTTTCATTTTAACTCCATTTTATCATTTATTATTTCAATATATTCTCAACAATTTTGTATATTCCCGTTTGTAATCCCTCAAGCCACATTATCAATTCACCATTATTCAAAAGCAATATTGAAGGAAATATATCTGTTTTGAATGCATTTTTGATTATTTGTTCATCAACAAAATAAATGTCATAGTCCATCTTAAAATCCTTAAAATAATCATGCGTTTTTGATTTGTCGGAAATAGCAAGTATATACACATTATTTATTTTTTCCTCAATTAATAATTCATTTTTAAATAGATTATTAATTGTTGAAATAGATGATTCACTATTAACATCAAATAGTATAAGCAAATTTCTTCCTCTTGATAATTTATGCTTACTCAATCTATTATTATTTATATCCATAATTCCCTTAAAATCATTTATATTAAAATCTTTCATGCATAAATTGTTTTCTACATATTCAAATGGGATTCCGCTATTTACTTTTAAAACATATATACTATCATTTATTTCAAATGGTTTAATCCTTATATATGATTTTCCAAAACTATTCCGCCATCCATTGATAATGAAATAATGAGAATATTGAACTTCAATTAGCGTAGTATCACCAAGCATCTTGATATCCGGTTCAAGTGAATTTATTCTGTCATTTTCCCACTTATTGATTGTATAATCATAATAATACTCATTCTGCATGTTTTCAGTATAATCATCATTATAGAATATAATTTTGAGTTTACATATTTTCCCACGGTCTTTCTTAATACTGGTATTATGCCATATATTGTCATAATATTCTATGCCTTTTAATGTATAATCAATCTTTGCAGGAATACCAATGCTTCTAAGTATGCCTACTATGAGTATTAATTTTTCAACAGGTCTTCCTCTGCCTCCTCTTATTACATCCAATGGGTTTAACATACCGCCAAAAACACTTTTATAACATTTATTTATTGTATCAATTTCCGAATCAATATATTCCATTACATTATTTACTGTTTCACTAATATCTTTTAAATAGAATTTTTCAAAATATTTTGAATACAATTCATTCTGATAAAATGAAAATGATTCATAATATATACGCGGATTTAAAATATAATTTTCTACAATAGTATCATTATAATGTTCTATATTAATCTTAATTGATTTATACCATTCAATAAATTCCTCTATCTGCCTTTCATCCACATTAATAATATCCTTATCATATAATGATTTTAAGAATCTTGTTATATCTTTTTTTCTATTAGCATTATTATATGAATTAATAATATTTTTGTAATTTCCTTTTGCTCTTAACAATTGTTCAATTATAATGCTATCATTAATATCAATCATGGATAAATGTGCAATATTGTCCATAAAATTGATTTTGGCAGTATTTATTCGTTGATTCAAGTAAACCGTCTCATCTACTTTATATGTTGCTTTCTTTCTTTTTTTATTGATGGGTTTAATTACATTGAACCAGAATGATGTATCTTTTACAGTTTCATCACCAAGTATCATATCAATATTTATTTCATCATTTCTTATAAATTTAATTTGTTTAAGGGAATCCTTGCCTGCACTTACAATTAGATCCGTTTTCCCTATATTAATAGTATATATGCCATTGATATCCGTCTCCCCTTTTGCAATTGTCCTGAATGCAGAATAATTGTAAACATAAATATTTATTTTAACATCTTTTACAGGTTCATTATTGGCATTATAAACATTTATTTTTAGTTTTTTTGTATCTGCATAATTCTTTGTATAATTATTAATTGAATACATTGAATCTGATATAAGAACATCACTCTCTGCTGAATGTCCCCATACATTGCCGGCAACAATTGCAGTTCTTTTTACAGGCATATTAAACCATGCATAATTAAATGCATTAAGTTCACCGCTGCCTATTGATTCCCATTTATTATCTATATATACCTCAACCCAGGCATGATTACTATTTGTGAATGGCCACCAAGGTGAATATACATACCTTGCAGGAATATATACACTTCTTAAAGCCATTATAAGCAGTATTGCTAATTCTTCACATCTGCCTTTGCCCCTTCTTAATGTTATGATGGAATTCTGGTCCCATGGAGATGTAGGTATATATGATGCATGTACAAAAACCCATTCATTGATTTTATATGCAGCATCTTTCATTGTCTTTACATTTTCAATATATTTAAGTAATGAATCTGAATACAATGCTCTAAAATCATTCATTGGCTCCTGAGATACCCTGTATGGCAGTATATAATGGAAAAATATATCATCTGAGATCTTTTTTGCCCATGGAGTACTAGCCCTGCTTTTTATAATTGCATTAAAATCATTTTGAATATAATTTATATCAATATTTACAATATCAGTCTGAGGCATATATTTTATAAGTGAATCAAACCAAACTTGATTTTCCCCAACTAATGTATTTTTAATTAATATTATTTCAGATTCATTTTCTCCTGCCCTGCTGATATTTGCAGAAAAAATATTTAATGTAAAATATACTATAATTAAGAATAAAACTATTAATTTTAACAATAAATTATTTTTCATTTTATTATTTAATCATTTATTACATAAAATGTCAATTCAATTTTGACTTATGTGTTGTTACCAATAAAAAATGTCCCCTTAAATTACTATAAATAATAACACATTCCTCAAATTATTCGGAATATGCCTTTTTGTGATATATAGTAATGCCTACCTTTGCTCCGTCACACAAGTAAACGGATGAACTGCTGCGAGCAGTAAGCATACAAAGCGGTTATCGCAGATGCTCATCCTCTTTCTTGTCCTCCTCCGCTATTAGCATTCTTATGAGCAATAGAGGGGACATTTTTTTATGGTAATAACATTCAATTTTAACTTATGTAGTTACTATATAAAAATGTGGATTATTTCCAATTATGTACGGGAAGGTTCTAAACCCTTTTTTTCTACCAGCATCCATTAATATATAATCAATATTTTCTGCTTATTAATGATTTTAGCATTCATTTCTTTTACTATATAATACTGTCCCACACTTGTTATTTTATTTAATTTCCTGCCATCAATTGTATATATTATTAATTCCTTTTCCTGAATCTCTTCATTTAGTAATTGCATATCTTTATAAACATTAAAATCCAGTAATTGATTATTATTATGCATTGATATTTTTCTCTCATTCACACCTGTGCTTCCTCCATAATACACAGATGCAATTCCTTCATTTGTCTCTCCATTATCATATCTGTAGGCACCAACAATTATATCACTGTATCCATCCCCATTTACATCTCCTGCCGATGATACACTGATTCCATAACAAGCACTTATTTGATTACTTTCCCCTGTCCAATCCGCTGCAGTGGAAGGTCCTGTGCTTCCTCCAGAATACACATAAGCAGCTCCTTCATCTGCTTCACCATTATCATATCTGTAGGCACCAACAATTATATCACTGTATCCATCTCCATTCACATCTCCTGCCGATGATACACTGATTCCATAACAAGCACCTGCCTGATTGCTCTCTCCTGACCAGTTAGGAACCACTGAAGGTCCTGTGCTTCCTCCAAAATATACATAAGCAGTTCCTTCATCTGCTTCTCCATTATCATATCCGTATGCACCTATAATTATATCACTGTATCCATCTCCATTTACATCGCCTGCTGAGGACACACTGAATCCATAATGAGCATCTACCTGATTACCCTCTCTTGTCCAATCCGCTGTAGCGGAAGGTCCTGTGCTTCCTCCAAAATATACATAAGCAGCTCCCTCATCTGCTTCTCCATTATCATATCCATAGGCACCAATAATTATATCACTGTATCCATCTCCATTTACATCTCCTGCTGATGCTACACTGATTCCATATTGAGCACTTGCCAGATTACTCTCCATCATCCAATCCACTGTTAATGATAAACCTCCACTACTGCCATAATATACATATGCAGCACCTTCATTTGCTTCTCCATTACTATATCCATTTGCTCCAACAATTATATCACTATATCCATCTCCATTTACATCTCCTGCCGATGATACACTGATTCCATAAAAAGCAAATGCCTGATCACTCTCTCCTGTCCAGTTAGGAACCGCAGAGGGTCCTGTAGCACTGCCATAATATACAAAGGCAGCCCCTTCATTGTTTTCCACATTATCATATTGATTTGCTCCAACAATTATATCACTGTATCCATCTCCATTTACATCTCCTGCTGAAGACACACTGATTCCATATTGAGCACCTGTCTGATTGCTCTCCATCATCCAATTAGAAGCCACAGAAGGCCCTGTACTGCTGCCATAATATACAAAGGCAGCCCCTTCATTGCTTTCTACATTATCATAATAAGGTGCTCCAACAATTATATCACTGTATCCATCTCCATTTACATCTCCTGCTGAGGACACACTGTATCCATACCAAGCACTTGCCTGATTGCTTTCTCCTATCCAGTCAACTGTTGTTGATAATGGATCAATTGTTATTGGATAGACCGCATTTATATCATTCACTAATATCTTTACTCCATTTTCTGTTTTTATAAATTCACTTTTAAGTTCCTTATTATTATTATCATAAACATATAAGTCCTTATACTCCATTGCCTTTTTATTATCTTTTTTAAATAATATTACATTATTACCCACTTCATATTCCGTATCTCCATCAATCCTTAAATTTAATTCCAATAATTCATTACCTTCTACCTTTTTATGCACTATAAAATTCTCTCTCATACCACTATTATTATTTATGTATTCAATTGTTATATCATTATTTTCAACTAATGCTTTATTCTTGTTTGATATAATTGTGCCTCCTAAGTATTTTATTGAATCATCCTCTCTGCCGTATGATAGTAAATATATTCCTATGTTCCACTTATTTTCATTTTCTCTTGGTTCAACGCTAAATCCATTTTCATAATAATAAAACCTTAGATCGTTATTCCTGTTCGGGGATTGGAATATACTTGTATTATCATCATATTTAATAAAATATTCACTTTCTTCAATGTTTTTTATTGCTTTAATATACCAATCACCATCTGTTATTTCATTGCTTATTTTTCCATTGTTCTCTTCTAAAAATACATCTCCGTTCATCATTAATACATATGCAAAAATGATTACTAATATAATTGAACTTATGGCTTTAAATTTCATATTAATACCCCCGTATTAACTTTCTTTATTATATTTTACACTAAGCATATTGTTTGTCAACAATAAAAAGCATTTGGGTAGTGTAAAAAAAGAGGTGTAAATTCGTTAAATATCACAAAATTTTTAGTTACATCCCACACTTGAAATAATTATTTTTTTAAGTACAATAAGGACTTATGAAAAATAAATTAGACACAATTAAAGAAACATTCAAAAATGATTTTGCTAATGCTGATAATTTGAATAAAGTTAAAAAACTGGAAATTCAGTATCTTGGTAAGAAAAGCGAACTTTACTTATTTTCAAGATCAATAGGCAGTATTAAGGATATTGAAGAAAAGAAGATTATTGGTAAGGAAATAAATATACTGAAAACTGAAATAAAAAATTTACTTAAAGAAAAATCAATTCAATATGATAAGCAGGATATAAAAAATTCAATCAAACATGATTTTGACATTACATATCCCGTATTTCCCAAAAACAATGGCTCTATTCACCCTGTTAAAATGATACAACAGCAGCTTGAAACAATATTTACCGGAATGGGTTTTTCCATTGTTAATGGACCTGAAATGGAAACGGATTATTACAATTTTCAGGCATTAAATATTCCGGAGCATCATCCTGCAAGAGATACCCAGGACACATTCTGGCTTGATAATGACATGCTTCTTAGAACTCAAACATCCAATTGTCAGGTAAGAGCAATGGAAAAATTCGGAGCACCATTAAAGATCATTGCTCCTGGAAAATGCTTTAGATATGAATCAATGGATGCATCCCATGAAACATCATTCTATCAAATGGAAGGATTATTAATTGACAGAAATATTTCAATAAGACATCTTATAGGCACAATGAAAGTTCTTCTTAAAGAAATATTTGAAAGGGATGTGGATATAAGATTGCGTCCCGGTTATTTCCCATTTGTGGAACCGGGTTTTGAATTAGATATAAAGTGTTTAATATGTGGTGGAAAGGGTTGTAAGACATGTAAGAACAGCGGATATCTTGAACTCCTGCCATGTGGAATGGTACATCCCAATGTATTTAAGATGAGTAAGATTGATCCTGACTTATACAATGGATTTGCATTTGGGCTTGGACTTACGCGACTTGCAATGATGAAATTCAATATACATGATATCAGATACTTTAATAGCGGGGATCTAAGATTCCTCAAACAATTCAGGTAAAATAATGAAAATCTCTTTAAAGTGGATCAATGATTTTGTTGATATCAGCAATTTGGATCCATACTTAATAGCGGAAAAACTAACAATAAGAACTGCTGAAACAGAGGGAATATTAGCTATTAAGGATAATTACTCAGGTATTATGTCAGCACATATTAAGGAAATTGAAAAAATAAATGATGAATATTTCAAATGCACAGTTATTGCTGATAAGGAATACACTGTTATAAGCGGTGCACCAAATACAAAAAAGAATATGAATACTTTTTTTGTTAAACCGGGTGGAATGGTTGATGGAAATACAATAGGTGAAAGAAAAATGGCAGGAACAATATCACAGGGAATGCTGCTTTCAGGGAAGGAATTAGGGATTAATAATGATCATTCGGG
>JAUVJU010000196.1 GCA_030592285.1 Caldifarciminota bacterium | reverse complement strand
CGCCATCATATCATATGTCTTACATGGCATAAACAATTCCTCCATTCCTTTAATCTGCGATACAATTCCAATATCACCACTTGCAATTGAATAGCGGAACATTCCCTCTTCCTGAAACGGATAATGCCTTACATTACCCTTCTCATGACTATTAATGAATTCTTTTATCATTTTAGTGCCTGGTCCAAATCCAATAAACACAAAAATAATGTCCTTGTCTTTACAATCTTCCGCTGCATTTAAAATTGTTTTTATTTCATGACCCAACCCTATTTTTCCGGAATAAAGAATAATAAATTTACCTTTTAATTCATTTTTAATAATAAATCTGTTTTCATTTTTATTAATTGGTCTGATCCTCTCCGGATTTGACCAATTAGGAATAATTGTTATTTCTTTTTCAGGCAAATCATTTTTTACAATTTCTGCCATCCTTTTTCCTAAAGTTATCACATTAACGGCATTCTTATAGACCTTTTTATTAAGATAATGCCACAGTATAAAAATTGGTTTAAATACAATATTGACCGATGTGATCTCAATAATGTCAGGATATATATCCCATACAATCACACTGTATTTTACCCCTTTTCTTTTAAACATTAAGTATATATAGAGTGGAACTAGTGGAGGATTAGTATAAACAAAAATCATATTAAATTTCTTACTGCTTACTTTAATCCATTTATGTACAAATATGATATATAGTATCCAGCTCTTAATTCTTGATAGGTAATTAGCAGGATTATGAGAGGGTGCTTTAATAATGCTAATTTGTTCATTTTCATAATTACTATATGATCCAGTTATTAATTGAATTTTACCATAATGAGTAGATATCAATTTATACATATTAATACTATTTTCATTCAATGCCTGATTGACAATTAGTAATCTACTTATTTCAGAATTGATAATACATCCTTTAAATTGTTTTCATTTTTGTAGAAATCCATACCAAAACTTGAAACATTTTTAGGAAGACTATTGTCTTCTTCAATATTCCAAATCAAATCTTCAATAATAAAAATTCTTACAATATCCAAAATATCAATTGTTGTTTTTATTAAATTACAGTTTCCATTTATTGCATTTTTCAATGATTGGATATAGAATCTACTATTTCTGAATCTATTATTGAAAATCATTCTATCATACCAAATACTGCGTTTATCCCATGTTTCCCAGTCAAGTATAATAATATTATGATTTTCTTCTATCCAAACATTTCCTTTTTGAAAATCACCATGTGAAATACTTACAGGTACAATAAAATCATTTAATGAGTCAGTGATCTTTTCAAACCATAACTTAATTATTGATTTATCCTTTTCATTATAACCATTCAATTTTGTTCTCAATTCTTCAATATATTCTTTACTGTTTACTGATTCCAAAAACTGATTCTCAAATTTGTTTTTGAGATCCATTACTTTATTGCAATATTCACTAAAATCAGTTATAGAATTTATGCGGGCAAGACTTTTCCCTTTAATTATTTTTTCCCCATAAGATACTTCTCCTGTCTTATCCAAAGATAATATAAAAGATTCCTCTTTATATAATGTTCTAAATTCAATCTCCTTTTTTATCATTACAGCGGGAAATCCCTTTTTCACTATTATATCTGAGTATTCTTTACTGAAATCCATAATTCTTATTTTTCTATTTGATGGATAGATCATAATAGAATCCGGCTTCTCAAAATCCGCTTTAATATTAACTATATTTGCACACAATTTGCCTTTTGTATGTAATAAAAGGTTCATATAGCATTTTGAAATAATGTTTTTCATAAATCCATTATATGATGAAAATTCGTTTTTAAGATATTTCACTATTTCCTCAGAAGGAGAATTTGTGATAATTGCATTTATTTTCGGGTAAATATAATAATCATTTCCCATTGTTGATTTATTATTAGAAATACTGCTTAATATACCGTAATCATTAAGTGAAGAAATTAGAATATTATAGAAATCCTCTCTTAAAAGCATTTGATTGATTTTCATTCTACTATTGCCCTTTTGATCAAATTGAATATTTTATCAATACTTTGATCTCCATTAATAACATTGCTCCAATATCCACCTTTAATCATTGAAGAATACATTTTATGTCTTATGACTCGTTTTTCAGCTGATTCACTGAATGGTTCTTTTTTCATAATTGATCTCTCCATTGATTGAGTAGGAGAAATGTATAGTACAAATGATCTACATGGCTTTACGGAAGTTCTTCTTAAAAATCTCCATAGAATCCATTCTTGAAAATCAATGTTTGGAAACTTGATTTTGAAATCAATAAGTGTATCTTCAAGATATCTATCACAAATAGTACATATTCCGAGTATTTTTAATATCCGCAATTTTATTGAGTACAATCTTATTAAATCAATAATTGAGAAAATAATCCAAATATGAGAAATTCCTGATGATCTAAATATCTCTTCTCTTCTTTCACTATTTCCAGGAAGAGGTAATGTTCTTGGATTGATCTTCCTTATTGTATCCTTTAAAAACTGAAGCAATCCTGTATAACCACCACGACTCCAAATTACCCTTACATTTCTATTCTTTCCTTCATAATATTCTCTCAATTTCTCTATTTGAGTACTTTTCCCTGATGAGTCAATTCCGCTTATACTAATAATGCCATTATCTATCATCTATTAACTCTCTATAAATATTTATTAATTCTTTCATTATCACTTCTTTTTTAAATCTCCCTGAAAATTCAAATGCTTTTGAAGATATTTCATTATACT
>JAUVJU010000107.1 GCA_030592285.1 Caldifarciminota bacterium | reverse complement strand
GCTCAATTTTTTCCTCGATTTACTCGGAATAAACCTACGGAAGATATGATGGATTCCAAAATATCATTTCTTTGGTGGACTGGACGCGGGCGGTTCGCGAACCGCCCCTACGATAAAAAGAGAATACTGTAAAAAGATTTAGGGACGGTCGTCCATTTTGTCCACAAATTAGTATTTAAGTGAAATAATCTTACATTTATAGACAAAATAGATGACCATCCCTTTTCTTTCTCATATTGACATAATTAGTATATTGTTTATAATCATTTTTTAATTAAATTAAGGAGATGGCTGTGGTACAAAATATTATTAATGAGATAAAGGAAGCAGAAGAAAAAGCAAAAGGAATAATAGCATCAGCCAGGAAAGATTCTGATAAAATAATTGATAATGCCAATGTGAAAGCAAAAGAAATCAGAAAATCAATAGAAAATGAAACAAATGCAATTTTAAGTAAAGCGGAAAATACAGCAACAGCAGATGCAGAGAAGGAAAGAGGGAAGATTGAAAAGGAATATGATAATAAAATAAAAAAAGTAAGAACATTTTCTGCCAATGTCAAGAAAGAAAAGGAAGCATTGGATTATATTATAAAAAGGGTTTATGAGTAATGGCTGTAGCACGATTACAGAAATTATTTATTGCTGTACATAAATCAGAAGAAAGAAATCTCCTGAAATCAATAAAAAAATTTTCTATTGTGGAATTACATCCATTTAAGGGTAAACACACAGAAAACACTAATATTAGTATTTCGGATTATGAAAATAAAATAAACAGAATAATAAGAACAAAAGATATTCTTGAAAAGCATAAGGGTTTTTTGGGAGAAATAGTAAAATCGGGGAAAATAAAGATCTCAGGAAGCGATTATAATGAAATCATTGAACATTCTGAGCCAGAATCAATTTGTAATACAATTGAACAATTAGAAACAGCAATAAATGAGATCAAGACAAATCAGGATGAAAATGTATCTCTTATTAATCAATTAAATATTTGGAAACCATATAAGGGCGATATTGCACATCTTGGTTCAACAGAAAAAACAACATTAAGATTGGGAAAAATCACAGCAAAATTATCGGAAAAGAGTGATATTAAAAAGAGATTTAAGGATATTGATGCTGATATTGATTTTTCATTAAAATCAGCAGGTAATATTCATTATGTAATAATTGCATATCATAATGAATATTGCAAACAGGCAGAGGATCTATTAACAAGGATCCCATTTGAGGAAGCAGATATTGAAGGAATGAAGGGCTCTGTAAGGGATAATATTGACAGCATTTCTGAGATGCTTTCCTATTTAAGAAATAAAATGGATGAAATGAATAATGAGATGCGTATTCTTATTTCAAAATATGAAATTATTTTAACGGTCTTTTTAGATTATTATGAGAATAATTTGGATGTTGAATATGCTCTTAATGATGGTTTTTCTACAGAAAGTGTATCATTCTATACATGCTGGATCAAGAAAGATGAATTTAGAAAGGTTAAAAGAATAGAAAGAGAATATAAGTTTTATAAGATTGATAAAATTGAACCAGATGAAAATGAAGAGATCCCAATCATTTTAGAGAATAAATCAATATTCAAACCATTTGAGATTGTTACAAATATGTATGGAGTACCAAAGTATCATGAAATTGACCCTACACCATTTCTATCAATATTCTTTGCATTATTTTTTGGATTATGCCTTACTGATGCAGGATATGGACTTATATTAATGATAGTGGGTATTATTGTAATGAAGAAAAAGAAAGAATTAGCTGGATTCATGAAATTATTTGTTATTTCAGGTTTATTCACTGTTTTTGCAGGTGCAGCATTCAATGGATGGTTTGGGGATCTGCCATCATATATTGGAATGGGTCCGTTTTTTGAAAAAATAGCAGTCCTGGGCGATCCCATTAAAACAAGCAGCGGTTCAATGAACTTTTTCCGATTAGCATTACTTCTTGGAATTATACAAATATTTTACGGTATGTTCATTAAGTTCTTTGATGCATTAAAAAGAAAATATTATGGTATTGCTTTTCTTGATACGCTAACATGGATTTCCCTTATTGGCTCACTTGTCATTCTGCTTTTATCTTCTGAAATAGCAGTTGGTATGCAATTAATTGAAAAGCCATTATTTCCAGCTTCCATTGCAAACTTTTTATTGCCATTTATTTTGATACCGGCATTTATTATAATTTTATTTGCAGCAAGGGATGAAAAGAATTGGGGATTTCGTTTATTTATGGGATTTTTGAATCTTACAATTGTTAATGGAATAACAGCATATCTTGGTGATTCACTTTCCTATATAAGATTAATGGCACTTGGTCTTGTCACTGCCGGCATAGGTGTGGCAGTAAATGAAATTGCATTTCAAACATTAAGTATTCCTGTAGCGGGTGTTATTGTAATGCTTATTATTCTTATTCTTGGACATACATTCAATCTTGCAATAAATGTACTTGGTGCTTTTGTGCATACATTAAGATTACAATATGTAGAATTTTTTCAGAAATTCTATGTAGGGGGTGGAAGACCCTTTAAGACAATGAAAGAAGAACATAAATATGTAATAATTACAGATTAGAAATAGGAGGAAAAATGAATATTATAAGTATCATTTCAAATCTTTTTACACAGACAGATGCAGTAGCCGCAGTTGCAACAAATGGTTATGGCACAATGATGGCAATAGCAGGTGCAGCAGTTGCAGCTATTTTTGCCGGCATTGGTTCCTCAATTGGCGTAGGATATCCAGGTAGAGCAGCAGCAGGAGTTCTTGCAGAAGACCCCAATAAGTTTGGAAGTTTATTTCTTCTTGTAGTGCTTCCAGGTACGCAGGGCTTTTATGGTTTTGTAGCAGCATTTTTAATTCTTGGAAAAATTGCCCAGGTGACAACGCTTGCTCAGGGCTTGCAATTATTCTGTGCAGGTCTTCCCATTGCATTTACCGGCTTAATGTCAGGTATTCATCAGGGTAAGGTTTGTGCTGCAGGTGTGAATCTTGTTGCAAAAAGAGCAGACCAGGGCATTAAGGGAGTTATCTATGCAGCTATGGTTGAAACATATGCTGTATTAGGACTTCTTGTATCATTCTTCTTAATTAATATAGTAACATTTTAAGGAAAGAGTATGTCCCATATCAGCAATGTAGCTAATAAGATATTAAATGATGCCGACATTGAAAAAGAAAACATCATTAATGAAGCAAAAGAAAAGGCAGAAATATTAATAAATGAGGCAAAAAAAGCTAAAGATGACAGCATAAAAGAGACAAAGAAAATTGCAATTACAAGAAAAAAAGATGTTTATGAAACAGATATATTAAAAGTATATTCAGAAATGAATCAAAAAATCCTTGAATACAAAATTAATATTATTGATTCAATAATTGAAAAAGCATCAGAAAAACTTCTTAAGCCTGAAGCAGTAAAATATAAATCATTTATTGGAAAAATGGTTAAAAAGATTGAAATAAAAAAGGGTGAAGTAGTAGTTGGGAAAAAGGATAAGAACATAAAAGCAAAGGACATTGTATCTATAGCAAAAAAATTAAAGATTGCCATAAAAGAAAGCAAAGAAAAGGCGGACTTTGAATATGGTGTTAAAATAGTATGCGGCAAGGCAAGTTATAATCTATCTCCATATGATTATTTTACATCATCCCTTGATGAATTCAGAATTGAACTGGCATCTATTTTATTCCCGAAGGAGGAGTAATTGTTCACTGATTATGATATAAATGATGATCCATATTATCTTTATATATGTGCCCTTTTGACAGAAAGGGAAAAGGAATTTATTGATAAGCAGAGATGGGAACGACTCATCAATGCGGATTCAGCAAAGGATTTTTTGAAGATTTTACAGGAAACACATTATTCTCAATATACTAATATGATTGAAAAAACAGGCAATTTAGAAAGTGCAATGACAGAGGAAAATTCAAGTATTATGAATCTTTTGAGAAGTTCTTTGAAGAAGGAACATGAACCGCTTAAAGAATTTTATTTACTTAGATTGGATATGCAGAATATCAAGGTTATAATGAAGGCATCAATAACAGGAAAGGACTTTTCAAATATTTTCCATGCTTTTTCATATTCCTATCAGGATCTTAAAGAAGCATATGAAAGCGGAAAATATGATAAGATTGATAAGGAGACGCAGGAAATTCTTAATTATGCAAAACATACAGTAGGTCTTGAAAAAAATCAAAGAACAAGAGAATTGCTTTTAGAAAGATTTTATCTTAATAAAATTTATGAACATTTTTCTTCAATGGGCAGTGAAATGCTTGTTGATCTTTTGAAACATACAATAGATATGTACAATATAAAAAATATTTATAGGGTAAAATTACTTAAAGACAAAATTCCTTATGATGCATTTCTTTATGAAAATGGATTCCTTGAAAAAAAGGAATTAATAAAGTATGAAAAAGAATCAACGGATTATTTTATTCAGAGTATTGAAAAAACACCATATTTGAAAATGATCTTTCAGGGAACACATATGTTCCAACAGAAAAACACATTCTCAGCATTTGAAAGAAATGAGGATGAATTTGTTTTGAATTTTTTTGAACAGGTAAAATACTCTGTTTCTAATCTTGAAAAACTGGTTTATTTTGCTTTGAGAAAACGCATTGAAATGAAGAATCTTAATATTGCATTAATAGGTGCAACATATTCAATTGATAAGGAAAGAATAAGAAATAGGATACTTGCTTTATGAAAAATGTAAAAATCGGTGCAATTGGCGAAAGTGACGTAATGTTGATATTTAAAGCCGTAGGAGCAGATATATTTCCTGTGATAAATTCAGAGCAGGCAGAAGATACATTAAGGAAAATTGCCAAAAGGAATTATGGAATTATTTTTATTACTGATAATTTTGCATCAAAAATTGATTCAACAATAAGAGAATATTCTGAAAAAATGCTGCCTTCAATAATGGTTATTCCCGGAATCGGGGAAAAGAATGATTATGCAATCAATAGATTAAGACAGGCAATCATTAAAGCAGTTGGTGCAGATATAATATCTTAAAAAAATAGGAGAAGAGATGAAAACGGGAAAAATCACAAAGGTTGCAGGACCACTCGTAATTGCAGATAATATGACCGGTTCCAAAATGTATGATGTTGTTTTTGTATCCAAACATAGATTAATGGGTGAGATCATTGAATTGGATGGAGACAGAGCATATATTCAGGTATATGAAGAAACAGCAGGTATAGGGGTTGGAGAACCCGTATATTTGTCGGGAGAACCGCTTTCAGTAACATTGGGTCCGGGACTCATTGAATCAATTTATGATGGAGTTCAGAGACCGCTTGATCTGATATATGAAAAAGCGGGTGATTTTATTCCAAGAGGCATTACTGCTTCTCCAATAAACATGGAAAAGAAATGGGATTTCAAACCCAGTGTTAAAAAAGGTGATAATGTACAGGAAGGAGATATAATAGGTTTTGTTCAGGAAACGAAAATTGTTAAGCATTATATAATGATACCTCCCGGAATATTTGGTCAGATCAAATCTATTGAGAAGGGAAAATTTACAATTAAAGAAACCATTGCAATAGTGAAATCAGAAAAGAAAGAACATAAAATACAGATGATGCAAAAATGGCCTGTAAGAAAACCAAGACCATATGCAAAAAAATTACCACCTGAAATGCCATTAATTACAGGGCAGCGAGTAATTGATATGTTTTTCCCCATTGCAAAGGGCGGCACTGCCTGCGTACCGGGACCATTTGGTTCAGGCAAGACCGTTATTCAGCATCAATTAGCAAAATGGGCAGATGCGGAAATAGTTGTTTATGTTGGTTGTGGGGAAAGAGGCAATGAAATGACGGATGTGTTATTGGAATTTCCGAAACTTATTGATCCAAAATCGGGTGAACCGCTTATGAAAAGAACTGTACTTATTGCAAATACATCCAATATGCCTGTTGCAGCAAGGGAAGCATCTGTTTATACAGGCATGACAATTGCCGAATATTTCAGAGATATGGGTTATTCAGTTGCTCTTATGGCAGACAGTACATCAAGATGGGCAGAAGCAATGAGAGAAATATCAGGACGACTTGAAGAAATGCCGGGAGAAGAGGGCTATCCTGCTTATTTGGGTGCAAGGATTGCATCTTTTTATGAAAGAGCAGGTAGAGTAAAAACCCTTTCTTCAGATAAAGAAAAAGAAGGAACATTATCGGTTATTGGTGCGGTCTCTCCTCCGGGCGGTGATTTATCTGATCCGGTTGTTCAGGCAACCCTTAGGGTTGTTAAGGTGTTTTGGTCTCTTGAAGCAAATCTTGCCTATAAGAGACATTTTCCTGCAATATCATGGTTGAATTCATATTCATTATATATTGACAATATTAGAGAAGATGTTAGAAAGCTAATTGCAGATGATTTCTTTGATCTACAATCAAAGGCAATGAGAATATTAGAAGAAGAATCCGAACTTGAAGAAATTGTTCGCCTTGTTGGAGTAGATTCTCTTTCAGGCACGGATAGATTGATTCTGTTGATTGCAAAAATGTATAGAGAGGACTTTCTCCATCAAAATGCATTCCATGAAATTGATACATATTCACCAATTGAAAAACAGTATAAAATGATGTGTGTAATTGATCATTTATTTAATACTGCAAAGGAACATTTACAGAAAAATGTGAAGATTGAAGATATTGAAAAAATGAAGGTGAGAGATAAGATTGCAAGAATGAAATATACAGATAATAAAAATATTAATGTAATTGATAATGTAATTAAAGATATTGATGAAGAATTCAAAACCTTGACAATAGAATCAAATCAGGAGTAATTATGCTTAAAGAATATAATAGCATTATAAATATTTCAGGACCCCTTAT
>JAUVJU010000011.1 GCA_030592285.1 Caldifarciminota bacterium | reverse complement strand
TCCTCAAATTATTCGGAATATATCCTCAAATTATTCGGAATATATCCTCAAATTATTCGGAATATATCCTCAAATTATTCGGAATATATCCTCAAATTATTCGGAATATCCCTACAAATTCCAATATTTGTTTTGTCCGCGTAAAAGGGGGTGAACCTTTGTATCATGATTATATTATCTTTTCCAGATATACCATGAGTATATTCCTTTGCACAAACAATAATACTATTGACCAAATGGCGAAATTATGATATAAATAATAACAGTATAGTAACAAAAAGAATATTTACTTATGAACAATATCGTATCTAAAATTAGAATATTAAATCTAAAACGGAGGAAATACTTTGTTTGCATTTTTCAATTATTTTAGATATTCAAACACAATGCAATAATAGAGGATATTATGAAAAAATATGTTAATATGTACACCTTGATTACAAATGTCATTTCCTTAGCAGTGTGTGTGCCTATTTTGATAATTCTTGTTGCATCAACAGTGGATATTCCTAATCGCTTTTTCAGTATTATCATGTATTATGGTATTATTATTGGACCAATTCTTGCCGTTGAAAATGTTATTGTACAGCATTTAATCTATAAAAAATATATGAAAAATGAGAAGATAGGAAGCGAGAAAATGCGTGAATATCTATTTATGGCAAATAGTCCGTTTATTGCTGCTATTCATGGATTCATTCATTTTACAGCTGCTCCTATTCTGATTGGAATTATTCTTTTAATAATGGGCATGTCATTTAAAGCATTCTTAATTGCTGAGATTGATTCTTTTCTCCTTGCACTATTTACTGCACTTATTGATTATTACATTACACAATTAATATTTTTTAAGAAACTTAGAACATATAAGCTTACAAAGGATGAATTTGATAAACTAAATCCAAAAATTATACATATAAGTCTAAAGTGGAAATTTATTATTACAATTAATTTTATTATTCTTTTTGCCGTATATACCAATTTAATGGTTAAGAATAATTTTATTCTTTTACTTGCAGTCTTAGCAGTAAATATTGTTTTGTCATTGATTCTTACTATGACTATTGTTAAACCCATTAATGATATTAATGATTATCTTTCAAAAATGGTGAGTGGTAAAATAGCAAGTCTTGACAGATTGCCCATAATGGGAACAGGTGAAATTGGAATAATGACCGCAAATTTTAATATACTGCTTACAAAAATAACATCTTTACTAAAAATGATGATGAATCTTAGTGATGAATTGTCATCCCTTACCGGGCAATTAGCTTCAACAGGCGAGCAGATCACAGCATCTTCTGAAGAGGTTTCAGCAACAATACAGAATATTTCAATAGATATGAATAATCAAAATGAGATGGTTAAAAGTGCGGAAGATGAAATTAATAAGATAAAGAGTTTATCAGAAAGTGTTAAATCAAAGGTCAACATGTCTCAGACAGCATCAAAAAAGGCGAATAATTCTTCAAGTGATGGCTTGGAAAAGGTGTTTGAAACAATAGATAATTATGATCTAATTGTAAATAATGTAGATAATGCTTTAGGCAGAATAAAGATGCTGCAAAGCAGATCTGAACAGATCAATGAGATCCTTGATATTATTACAAAAATATCAGAACAAACCGATCTGCTTGCCTTAAATGCTGCTATTGAAGCAGCAAGAGTGGGTGAGTATGGTAAGGGCTTTACAGTTGTAGCAGAAGAAATACGAGAATTAGCCGAACAATCATCATTGTCAACCCGTAGAATTGCATCATTGATAAAGGAAATCAGCAATGATATTGAGCAAACAGTTAAGCTAATTACAAATCAGCATAAAAATGTTAAAGATGGAAAACTACTTATGAATCAAACACAAGAACAATTTGAGCAGATATCAAAAGCAATAACTCTAACTGTTAATATGATTAAGGAAATTTCGTATGCATCAGAGGAGCAGATGGTTTCAATAAAGGGCTATATTGGAAAAATTGTAGATATTTCAGATTTATCTGCCCGCACCTCAACAAATACAGAAGAGATTGCTGCATCAATTGAAGAGCAGAGTGCTTCAATGGAAGAGGTACTATCAAATGTACAGGAAATTGACGGAAAAACAGCTTCATTGAAGAATGCAGAAAACGAATTAAGCACTGATACTTGACATTTGAAGTAAAACCATTATATTAAAGTATCAATTTTTAACCCTTAAAAAAGAGATGTTATTATGAAGATCGAGGAATTGAAGAAAAAGAGTTTTGATGAATTAGCAGAAGTTGCAAAAGAACTTGAAGTTGAAAATATTAACATATTAAGAAAGCAGGATTTGATTTTCAAGGTCTTAGAAAAACAATCTGCACAGAATGGTATTATTTATGGTGAAGGTGTCCTAGAAATATCCAAGGAGGGCTTTGGATTCCTAAGACAGCCTGAATATTCATATTTACCAGGACCAATGGATATCTATGTATCTCCATCGCAGATCAAGAGATTTGGTCTTGAAACAGGAGACACAATACATGGGAATATTAGATCTCCAAAAGAAAGTGAAAAATATTTTGCTTTAATAAAAATTGAGAAAATAAATTATGTAGATCATAAAGATGCGATTAAAAAAGTTCTTTTTGATAATTTGACACCACTTTATCCTGATGAAAAAATCGAAATGGAAATTCCTAAAAATGATATTTCTCAAAGAATAATAAATCTTCTTTCTCCAATTGGAAAAGGGCAGAGAGCATTAATCGTTTCACCACCAAGAGCCGGGAAAACAGTTCTTTTGCAGAAAATTGCTAATGCAATTTCTATTAATCATCCTGAGATAGTACTTATTGTACTTCTTATAGATGAGAGACCTGAAGAGGTAACTGATATGGAAAGATCTGTTAAGGGTGAAGTTATTTCATCAACATTTGATGAACCTGCCGATAGGCATGTTCAGGTTGCAAGTATTGTTATTGAACGGGCAAAGAGATTGGTTGAACAGAAAAAGGATGTTGTTATTCTTTTGGATTCAATAACCCGTTTAGCAAGAGCATATAATGTAGTTACTCCGCATAGCGGAAGAACTCTATCAGGAGGTGTTGATTCCAATGCTCTTCATAAACCAAAAAGATTTTTCGGAGCAGCAAGAAATATTGAACATGGAGGCAGTTTAACCATTATTGCAACAGCATTAATAGAAACAGGTTCAAGAATGGATGAAGTGATCTTTGAAGAATTTAAGGGAACAGGTAACATGGAACTTGTTCTTGATAGACGATTGGCAGATAGAAGGATCTTCCCAGCAATTGATGTTAATAGATCAGGAACCAGAA
Organism: Caldifarciminota bacterium; assembly: GCA_030592285.1. Taxonomy (GTDB): domain Bacteria; phylum Hydrothermota; class 32-111; order 32-111; family 32-111; genus JAUVJU01. The sequence continues at coordinate 25,909 of JAUVJU010000011.1, read as the reverse complement.
AGGAAGATCTACTTTTATCAGAAACAGAACTTTCCAGAGTATGGGTACTGAGAAAATTACTGTCTGAAATGAATCCCGTAGAAGCAATGGAATTTTTAATAAATAGAATGGAAACAACAAAAAATAATAAAGAATTTTTAAAAATGATGTCCCAGTAGGAGGAAACATGAAAAAAGGTATTCACCCGAAATATATTGATGCAACAATTCAATGTGCCTGTGGAAATATAATCAAAACTAAGGCAACTAAAGAACTTATTAAAGTGGAAATATGTGCCAAATGTCATCCATTTTTTACTGGTAAGCAGAAATTTGTTGATACTGCAGGACGGGTAGATAAATTCCTGAGAAAGTATAAGAAGAAATAAAAGTAATTAATTAAGAGTAATTCTATAGAGTATTTTTACTGGATTATTTTCAAAGTATATTATACCATTTTCATCAATATTAAGCTTATCAGGAATAAAATCAGAGCAAAGTCTTTTTGACTTCTCTTTTTCCCGTTTAAAATATGTTCCATAAAGTTCAATGTTGAAATCTCCTATATACTTCAATGTTGGTGCTGATCCGGTTTTTAGGATTTTTACAAAATCCTTTAAATATGTTTCTCTATCAATTTCAATATTATCAATGAAGAAATCATTGTTAAGTATAAGATTAAAAATGGTGATATGGTCAATCAGGATAATCGAATCCGAAGGATCCTTTTCTTCAGAAAAGTATTTTGCCTCATTTATGCCCGATCCATATACATCAATATCTCCATAGGCATTAGAACTAAGACTGATATCCTTATTAATTATTCCTGATGATATTCCAATACCTACTCTAAATAAAGATTTGAATTCAGGAGGTAATAATGCGTATTCCATGCCTTCATGCATTATCTTTTTTTCCTGTACATCATAAAACCACTCTCTATAATTTATATAATTATCTTTTATAAATTTTTCCGTTAAATCAATTAATTTTAATGAGCAGTTAAGAGCATCGGATGCAGATTCTTCTGCTTCCATTACTTTAATGCTTGAGCCAGTTGCTATGGAGTGTCTAATATGTACATTTCTGGATGATACTGTTTCTTTAAATAGATTTCTGTAAAGCTCTTTGCTTTTATTGAAAAAAAGAACTATTCCACCATCTCCTGTCTCTTTAACAGGGAATCCTTTATTTGCCTTAATTAGATTATTAATGCTGGATTGATACTTCTTCATTATGAAGATTTGCTTTTCTGCATTTCCAAGTTTTTCACTCATAAATGATGAACCCCGAATATCATATACAAAAGATGTAATGATCTTTGAGTATTGTTTTTTAATGATTTTACCAATTTCGGAAAAATTATTCTCATCGATTCCAATTTTACTTATAGTAGATGCATGCTGCCTATCAAAATAATAAATTTTATTTCTTGGAATAAGATAATTGTTTATATAAAAAAGTTCCTTTTTCCCCTTAATGCTGCTTTTTGAATACTCAACATTAAATACTTTAATATTCTCAAGAAGAAGGGATATCATAATGTCATTCTCTATACTATTCATAATCTCTAAAAAATTATCTTTAACAAAATCATAGTTAAATTTAGTAGAAAATGATTTACCAATAATAATATTCTTCATTAATAGCAATTCATCTTCATCTGATTTATTTCTTTTTGCTTTAATTTTCTTCTTTAATTCATTAAATGATTCCTTTGCAATTTTGAGTATATATTTCCTATTTTTTGCAAATAATTCATCATACTGTTTTACAAAATCATTAAAAATTGCTATAGAGAGGAAAATATTGGTATCTTCAATAAAATTTTGCTTTTTAAATAACTCAATAAATTGCGTATATGTGATATTTCGTAATTGCTCATTTTTTATCATTTTCTTTTTAAGAACATTATATCTTTCAAGCAACTTATTTGCCATTAATATATTACCCATTATTTTTCTGTTAAAATCAATAATATATGAATTTATCTTACTAATTAAATGTATATTGGAAGGATAATGCAGAGAAGAATTAATTTCCTCTGAGAATGATGCATCAAAATTCTTTAAATCATCCGAAATATCTTTTCTGATCTGATTTAATTGAGTATCTAAATCATGCTGTTCTTTTAGTAGATATTCCCTTGTTTGCTTGCTTTTTTTGGAAATAGTTTTTAGAATTATACTTTTAACTTCATCTCTTAGAAAAGGAAGATAAAATGAATGTGGAGGATTTGAGACATCCTCAATAGACCATATTGCTTTTTCATCAAAATAATTTATAATTTCCATTTCGCGATTTAGTGATGAAAGAGTATTGAAGAACGAAACAAGATTAATGAAGTATTCAAAAGGAAAATAATATGAAGAAATTTTATTTCTTAATAATTCCCATGAATCACTAAATTTAATATTTGTAGTTATAAGTGCTTTATCTAAAATATTTCTATGAAAGTCCCTATTAAATATATTAAAAGAACATATTTCATTTCGAACTTCAATTAGCGTGTCGCGAAGTGTATTAAGAGCATTATGAAAGTATCTTTCATTATATTTAGGATTTTTTTGAGTTCTAAAGTGATGAATAAATGATTTAATGATAGTTAATTCAAAGATCAAAGAAAATCTATTATCTGTTTCAATTGCTTTTTTATATAAATCCCTGATAATGTTTTTAAGATCGGATTTATCGATTGAGTCAGTAAGGAGTAGGGGAAACATGGAATTTAAAAGTTCAAAATCAGAATGATTTATGATTGTATAAATAATTCCGGTATCAGAAGAATTTAAAAAAGGGAAAAAGCATTCATTGCTAATTCTCCGTTTTTGTGTCATTGAAGATATACGCTTGATATTTCTATTAAATTTATTTTTTTCACCAAATTCAAAGGTCAGGTCACTAATATATTTTGATTCCCTGCTTAAAATACTGTCAATGTCATTAATAGAGAAATCAAATTTCACTTTTTCCTCTTATATACGATTTTTCCTCTGTAAATTGTCATTTCCATTCCACCATCCAATGTTTTATTTAGAAAAGGATTGTTTTGTGATTTGGATCTAATAAATGAATGGTTAATCTTACTTTTGATCAAAGGATTAAATACTGTGATATTTGCAATATTTCCTGCTTTTATATATCTTTCATCAGTATTAAGTATTTTAGAAGGATTATATGACATTGTTTTAGCAATATGAGTAAAGTTCATTTTATTTGATTTAATAAAATAGGAGTAAAGTGAAATTAATGCTGTCTCTAATCCGATCATACCAAATGGTGCAGCATTGAATTCAACTTCCTTTTCATAAATCTGATGTGGAGCATGATCTGTAGCAATTACATCAATATATCCATTTACAATACCTTTTAATAATGCATTGTTATCTGTCGCTGTTCTTAAAGGTGGTTTTACTTTGAAAATAGTGTTGAATGTTTTATGAATTGTTTCATTGAAAATGAGGTGATGCGGTGTTACTTCACAGGTTATTCCACTATTGTTTTTCTTGAATGATCTAATTATATCAAGTGTTTTGGATAATGAAATATGAGCAATATGAACATTAGTTTTTAAATATTCTGCTAAAGAGAGCGTTTTAAATACAGAAATTGTTTCCTCAATATAAGGCATCCCTTTAAGTCCGGTTTCTAAGGAAATAACAGATTCATTTATTTGTCCACCTTCAGTGAGGAATTTGTCTTCACAATGAGTGCTTATAATAGTATTAGATTCTGAAATATATTTCATAGCATTCATAAGAATCAAAGAGTTTGAAGTTCCTTCTCCATCATCTGAAAATCCTATTGCTCCTGCTTTTATCATATCATACATTTCAGTTATTTCTTTTCCCTCAAGATTTTTTGTAAGCGAACCAAATGGCATTATATCACATTTATTAATGTTTTTACCAATAGTTTTTATATATGTAATTGATTGCGGATTATCAATTGGAGGAGATGTATTTGGCATTGTGCATATTCCGGTAAAACCACCCTTTATTGCTGCATCAATTCCTGTTTTAATATCTTCTTTATGCTCTTCACCAGGTTCTCTGAAATGAACATGCATATCAATGAGTCCTGGAAGTACAATGCAGTTATTAAGATCAATGCCTTTTGTTCTATTTGAAGCCGGTGCAATTTTCATTATTTTATTATCCTTAATAAAAATATCAGATCTCTTTATTATCTTATCATAATTGTAAATTGTACAATTCTTTAATATTTTTTCACTCATTTGAGCCCCCATTAAGCAGGTATAATGTTGACATTCGAACTGCAACACCATTTGTAACTTGATCTAATATAACTGATTTACTGCTATCAGCAACTGATCCATCTATTTCAACGCCTCTATTTATAGGACCAGGATGCATTATAATACTTCTCCGTTTAATTGCATCAAATCTTTCCTGAGTAAGAGAAAAGTATTTTACATATTCCCTTAATGAAGGGAATAAACCTCCCTTTTGTCTTTCCAATTGAATTCTTAGAATATAAATCACATCCTTATCTTTTATTGCTTTATCAATATCATATTCAATATTAACCTTAAAATTATTTATAAATGGTGGTATTAGCGTTGGAGGAGCACATAGAGTAGTTTCAATTCCCAATTTATTAAATCCCCATAAAAGGGATCGTGCTACTCTTGAATGTTGAATATCCCCAAGAATCAGAATTTTCAGTCCCTTGAATTTTTTTAAGGATTCTTTTATTGTCATCAAGTCCAAAAGTGCCTGTGTTGGATGTTCATGAATCCCATCACCGGCATTTATAACATTTGAATCTATTCTTTCTGCAAGAAATTTCGCAGATCCTGGAGATGCGTGTCTAATTACTACCATATCGGTCTTCATTGATTCAATGTTCTTTGCAGTATCAAGTAGGGTTTCTCCTTTTAATACTGAAGAGGTCTTTGCTGATATATTCACGGAATCAGCTGAAAGATGTTTTTCTGCTAAAGCAAAGGAAACAAGTGTTCTTGTACTTGGTTCAAAAAATAGATTGACAACGGTTTTTCCTCTAAGTGCTGGGACCTTTTTTATTGGTCTAAGCAAAACTTCCTTAAATGAGAAAGCATTATCAAGTATTGTATTTATTTCAGAAACAGATAAATCTTCAATAGACAGAAGATGCTTTTTACTCCATTTCATTAATCCTCCTTAATGATAATAATCCGATCCTGTCCATCAATTTCTTTCAAATTTACATTTATTATATTATATTGTGGAATATTCAATTTAATTGCAGCAAAATCGGGCTTTATTGGTAATTCTCTACTATCTCTGTTAACAAGAGTGCAGAGTACAATTCTTTGAGGTCTTCCAAAGTCCGTAATTTCATTTAATGCACTTCTAATTGTTCTACCTGTAAAAAAAACATCATCAATAAGAATAATTGATTTTCCATTAATATCATATGGAATATCCGTATATTCAATATGTGGATAATAATCAATAAGTGATAGATCATCTCTATATAAGTTAATATCAATTTTACCAACAGGAATTTTGATCTTGAATTTCTTTTCTATATGTTTGCTGATCCTTGAAGCAATTATATCACCTCTCTTAATTATTCCAATTAAGCCGGCATTTTTAGGTTGATTAACAGAATTAATTATAAATTCAGACATTTCCTCAATCATAGTTTTAAGTGCTTTTTTATTTGCTAATATATATGAGTTTTCCTTAGGCATTCTTAGTTTCCTTAATTAATTTAATAGCGTCTTCGGATCTGTTATTTTTAAGTAGGGTGACAATTTTGTTGATTGTTTCATCAGTAAAAGCATTAACATCACTGTTTGAACCCAGATCAAGATTCTTATATGAACTACTTGTCCTAAATGATAAGTTATCCTCTCTCTCTCCGCTCATATCTTTAAAAATATCTGCTTTTGACATATCCTTAGTTGGAATTGAATCTACAGATTCATGTCTTGAATTATTAAGGTTTTCAAGAATATTTTCATCCTGCATATTTTTTGCAGGAAGTTTATTATCAGTTTCTTCAACTATTTTCTTATCCTCAAAAGCATCTGTTCTTGGTGTTCCTGTTTTTCCAAGGTTCTCAATCCCCTCTATTCCTTCTTTTTCCTCTTTGGGTTTTTCATTTATACTACTTTTTATATTATTCTGTTTTTCTTTAAATATCTTATTGAATGGATTATTACCCTTTGTTTTTTCAGTTTTTTTGATTTTTTTCAAAAAATCATCAGACATTTACATCTCCTTTCTTGAAGAGTTTTATTTTTTCCTTTGCTTCTTCATTAAATGGATTTATTTCTATGGATTTTGACCAATTATCAATTGCTTCATCAATTCTATCAGTTTTTTGATAAACATTTCCAATATTAAAATATGCATCAGAAAAATCAGGGAAAAGTGTTATTGCTTTTTTAATATTTTCAATAGCAAGTTCATATTTATTATTATCCATATATAAAAGTCCAAGATTATTATATGCTTCAGAAAAATCAGGGAAAATATCAATTGCCTTTTTGAAATATTCTTCAGATTTTTCTAAATCCTTCATTTTCAAATAAGTGTGACCAATATTGTTGTTGATTTCAGCGGACTTAGGATTAAGTTCAAGTGCCTTAAAGAAATTATCCAATGCTGCTGAAAATACTCCTCTGTAAAAGAGCACTAATCCCTTTTCATTTAGATGTTTTGACTGCATTAATGCGAATTCTTTTTCCCGTTTAATGGATAATTCCTTTTCAAAATTAAAAATATTTTCAGTTTGTTCTGCAATGTTTTTCATTTGTTCAAACATATCCTTAATTTTTTTCATGGTATCATCAAGGAATTCCTTATTCAATTTCATACTTTCTTCAATTGTTTTACCATTCTCTTTTAATTCCTTCACAATATCATTATTTCCTTGTTTGATTGTCTCATTCAATTCATCAATTTTTATTTCCAGTTCATGTGAAGAATCATTGATTCCACTTTTAATAGCTTTTATGTGTTCATTTGATTCCTGGAGGATTGAAGTGGTTTCTGTGATTGCATCAAGATGAATTTGCATTTCCTTAAATTCATTTTCAAGCTTATCATCCATTTTTCCAAGATGTTTAACTGCTGAAGATAAATTATTATCTATTGTTTTGAAATTATCTTTTGAAATTAGTTTTGAAATATGTTCAAAATTCTTAACCAAACCACCCAATTTGTTTTTCAAAAAATCATTACTGAATGTTTCAGTATGTTTCTCAACAAGATTTTTAATATCTTTAACGGATTTTAGTAAAAAATCAGATGAATCCGTGTTTTTCATCATTTGCTCAATTATTTTACTAATATGTTTTCTTATTTCTTCAATATCCTTTGAGTACTCCTGTGCTATCTGTTTGTTTTTTTCATTATTTTCAGTATTTTGATCATTCGAAGTATTGTTTTTATTTGAGTTTTCCATAACAACTCCTTTTTATGTTAATATCTTGTATTCTGAAAATACATGTTTTGAAAGATTATATTTATTCATTGAAACAGTATAATCAGGATGTTCTTTAAGAATACTGTCAATTTCACCATGGTATCCCATTTTTCTAAGCAATTTTATTAAGTATGAAATGTGTTTTGTATTTTTTGAATGTCTCAATTTTGAGGCAATCTGAAGTGCAAACACAATATTATTATTCATTTCACCGATTTTAGCAAGATAGAATACCCGTTCAAATTCAATTTCCATATTATCAGTTTTGAATATTAACATATTCTTTGCAGCATCAAAATTATTTTGAATAATTAAGCTCGCAGCATATTCAATTCTAAGGGATAAATTATCGGAGTCCTTATCCAATCTGCTTTTAAGTTTGAATGTACGAGTACTTTTTTCCTGTTCATAGAATTGAAGTAAAATCGTGAAGTAAAGCATTCTATTTTCTTTCATCATTTTAGATATAATATTTTCTGCTTCATTTTCTTTTCCGGATTTTCTGTATGCTTGTGTTAATAGCATGCCTGAGCGAAACTTTGTTTCCTGAATACTACTTTTCTCAAATATATCAAATGATAATGAAATAAGATTATCATAATCCTCATTATTATAATATATATTTGAAAGAAGCATTAAAGCATTTTGCTGTTCAGGTGATTGTAATAAAATATCATTAATATGCTTTTTAATGGTATCATACTGTTCAATATCAGAAAGGTAAATAGAATTAAGCCAATTAACGGCTGATTCATAATCACCTTTGTCTTTAAAAATTTCTGATAGAAAAAATTGAATCTCAATACTTTTATTTGGATAATCATTAAGTTTATCAATAATCACATCAGTTAAGCTTTTATCCAGAGAGATTGCTTTACGGAATGATTCAATGCTCTTATCATCTATTCCAATAGCTAAATAAGAATCTCCCAGAGAGAGAAGCAGGGGAGTATTATTAGGTTCTTCTGCAATAACCCCCAAATAATATTCAATGATGTTTTTACTTTCTGCAGGATTAATAGTTTCTATTTGCCTTAATAGTTGAATTGCCTGAATATAATTATGCATATCAATATAAACCTGAGAAAGAGAATACCTTGCATAGATTTCTTCAGGCTGCAAATTAATTATCATTTGCAATTTATTGATTACCTGTTCTTTAAGCTTTGTTTCAATAGACATTGCATTATATAAATGATCAGATGCCATTTTAAACATTTTTTTCTTGGAATATAATAATCCCATAGAATAAAGAATTTCGCCACTTTCAATATTTTCTGATTCTTGTATTGTTTTTAATAGATTTAATACCGGGTCTACATATGAATCATCTAATTCATAAGCCTCAGTAAGATATACAACGCCTTTATCATATTTAATTAATTTCATGTATAATTTGCCTAAGGCAAAAAGTAATTTTGGATTTGTTTTTGTTGTTTCATAGAAGCTTTCAAGGTCTCTAATGATAATTTCAGTTTGTTCTCCATCCAATTTGAAAATTTCCATTAATTCATCAATTGCCATATCAGTCATATTATTTTTATGATATGCCTGTGCAAGTGAATAATGAAGTTTGATTGAAGAGAAATCAATATTTAATAGATCCTTTAATAATATAATTGCATCACTTACTATAAAACTATCAAGCGTAATTGCTTGGAAAATATATGTTGATGCATCATTAACCTGACCTTTTTTTGCATATGCCTTTCCAATGAAAAATCTAATAATACCTGAATTTTCCTGAGGAATCCTATTGATAAATGATTTTGCTTCTGTTATGATCTTTTCATACATTTCCATTTCATCAAGAACCTTAAGAATATTTACCATTACATTATAATTGTCTGGAACATTTTTATGCAAAATATATAGATCATCAAGAACATGTCCTATCATATCCTTGTTTTCATATAATACCATTACTGCTATAAGGGCATTATCAAAATCCTTTTTATGTATATAAAAATTGAATTGGAATTCTTTAATATGTTTATTTGAAGGATATTTCTCATCCATTCTATCAATGATTTCAAGTGTATTGGTCTCTTTATCAGGGAAATGCTCAATCAATTTAAGTGTTTTGTCTAAGGATTTTTCAATGTTTCCCGCAAGGTATGATATTTCAGCAATAGTGTATTCATACAGGTACGGATCAATTTGAGAACCATCCATTGAATCAAGTATATTTAAAATCTCTTTGGCAATATTTTCATCTGAAGATGCAGATTCAAACATATTTGGAACAATTTCATAAAAAGCATTGGGGTCTTTATTGATGATCTCAGCAGTCAATGTTGTTGCTTTAGAGATGTCGCCTTTCTTTATATAAACTATTGTAAGAGAGATTTTCAATTCAGTATCATCCGGGAATTTCTCACTTAATACTTCATAATAATGCTTTCCTACTTCAATACACTTTTCATCTTCAATTGATACAATGTAATCTAAAAGGGTTTTTGCTTTTGGTAATTGTCCACTATCTGAATATATAGAAATAAGTAGGGTTAATGCAGTTATATGTTCTTTGTCCTTTTCTAGAATTTCATTAATGATATTTTCTATATCATAAGATGCACTGCTATCTCTTGAATATAGATCGCTAACAATCTTAGCAGATTCATTAACATTTCCTTTTGACAGGTGAATTTCTGCTTTAAGAATATCCTTTTCATTGGATGAAAAATCCGCTGATTCAATTTTTTCAATATTTTCAAGAATATAATCATTCTCATTTTTATCAATATCAAAAATATTTTTAAGTGATACTATTGCTGAAGGAAAATTCTTGCCAATAAGTAATGCTTTTACAAGAACTTTATTGGCATCAATATTATTTTCATTCTTTACCAATATATGCTTTGCTCGCTTTATAATGCCTTCAGTATTAGTTGATTTACTGCTTAACACATTGTTCAAAATGTCAATTGATTTGATGAAATCACCTTTATTCATATAAACATCAGCAAGTGAGAGTTTTCCTGTTTCTGAAATATCATCAGAGTCAGAAACTATTCCATCAAGTTTTTCAGCAATACTTTCCTTAAGTTCTGGATTAAGTTTGATTGCTTTTTGAAAATAATTTATTGCTTTATCCTTATCGCCTATAATCATATAAAAATCACCAAGTGCTATGAATGGTTCTGGGTCGGAATAATTATATTTTGTAATCTCCATATATTCCTGCAATATGAAATTCCTATCATTTACCTGATTTTTGAATACAAAAGTGAAAGCCAGTTGGGCATTGATAAAGTCCTTAATATTAAGAAAAATAATACCTGATAAAATAAATATTTCATTATCCTTTTTTGTAAGTTGATTGATATTCCGTTCTTTTTGAATTGTTTTGAATTTCTTCAGATATTCAGTACCAATCTTTTTGATATCATTAGCCGATATTGTTTTAAGAATTTTATGTAAATCATCGGCTTTTCTTTTTTTAGCGAGAAGTTCAAGAAGTAATTTGCCTGTATGATATTTTTGATCGGATCTGTAATGCATATCTTCTGCTACATCAATGATTGTATCTATTTTATCAAATTGCAGGTAATATGCACTTTTTAATGATGCCATTGCATCAATGGTTTTCTTTTTCTCAAATTGCACTCTTGCAAGTTCAATGAGAAACAGATAATCATTCTTACTATTCTTGATGTTTTTCCGTAATATCTGTTCAGCTTTATCGTATTTACCTTCTAATCGTAGTTTATTGCATCTTTCAATAATCTTTGAAGGATCCTTAGAAAAAAAGTCAAGCATTTCTCCTCCTTTTAATAAATATTATTTTACTTTAATTTATATAGTATGTCAATTGAAATTTTCTTTATGTGTTGTTACCAATAAAAATGTCCCCTTAAATTGTAGTGGCATGCTGAAAGTTCGCTGCGTCAGGGACTCGCCGTGATGAGGTGAGGTGAAGCGTACAATGCCCTTATTAATTAAAATAATGAATTGTAAACTGTAAACCATGTATAGTAAGTCCACTCTGAGTCTATCATCATTTGTCATCGTATACAATAAATATTGTATTAATTATGAAAAGCAATATTATTGGATGGTCGTAAAAAAACGGGAAGGAAGTGAAAAATACTGTTTTTTGCTCTTGACGCGGCACAGTACATGCTGTACTTGATACGGCATCCAGTATTTACTCTCCGTCTTTGCAAATTCGCTCTGAACGGGTCATTGCGAGCAAAGTGAAGCAATCTCCTTATTAAAATTCATTTTTTCCCTTTATTAAAATAAAAAAAGGTCTTGTCAATAATCAAGTGTAAATTCAAGCAGAATTATTATATCTTTACTCATAGAACAGTAGATATAAATGTCTATAAATATGATGAAGTGGAATTAACAGAAACAGTAGTAATATCCAATACACTGCTAAAACCATTCAAACCATTAGAAAAAACAGTAGCACCATTTTCAGTAGTAAATAGAGGAATACAGATAGACAATTACCAATTAGAAGTCAATCTTCCAAATAATGTAGTTGTTAAAATAGGAATATATGATATAACAGGCAGAGAGATAATAAATAAAATTCATACCAAACAGGGAACATATAAACTCAATCTATCAAAATATCCTAAAGGTATATATTTTATCAATCTTAAAACAACAAAATACAATATCAAGAAAGATAATTGTATTTTAGAAAGGAGAAAAAGTTTTAGAAGTATCTGATAACTGGTATGCTTGTGGCTGGCAAAGAAGGAAAGAAAAGAAACATAAGTTGATAAGGAGATTTTTTCTTCGCTTTACTCATCGCAATGACAGCACCAGAGCAGATTAACGATGAGAGACAGGCGGGGACGGAGTTTGGAATTTTGGATTTTTTATTTAGCATAATATAAGTCAATAAATAATTAATACTTAGAAATCTATAAGAAAAAATTCCAAAATTCCAAACTCCGTCCCCGACCGAGAACTCAGGAAAAGCAGTAATAGAATGCAATTAAGGTGATTGAAGAAAGAATAAATATTGAAAAAATATTGGCTATTCATTTCTTTATGTCTTATTTTCTTTATTACTTTTAAAAAATACTTCCTTTTTCTTAAGTGTTATCCTAACAATATATCTCAGCGAAATTGCACCTACTTTATTACACTACCCTTTTATCACATTTACTTGACAATGAGATAACAATTCATATACTATTCAATAAAAATGGAGTTAATTATGTTTTTTAGGCGAAATAAGAATAAAGGAATAAAAAAGACAAATAAACAGAAAGCATTTGATTGGATTGAAGCAATATTATTTGCACTTGTTGCTGTATTTTTGATAAAATCATTTTTCATTCAATCATATATGGTTTTTTCCGGTTCAATGGAAAACACTCTTTTGGTGAATGACTTTCTTTTTGTTAATCGTCTGAAATATTCTTCAAATATACCATTTTCTTCAGAAGAGATACTTAGGTATTCAAATCCAGTAAGAGGAGATATTGTAGTATTTAAGTTTCCCATTGATGGCAGACCCTTTGTTAAAAGATGTATTGGTGTTCCAGGTGATACAATAGAGGTTATAAATAAAATTCTTTATATTAATGGCAAATCGTATAATGAACCATTTGCAATACACAGGGACAAACGGGAATACCCATCATTAAGAGAAATACTGCCGTATGATATAAGTAATGATGATTATCAGAAATTATGGGAGAATGGAGAGTTTTATAATAATAAATACATTACTGCTTCTGCAAGAGATAATTTCGGACCAGTAGTTGTTCCTGATGATTGCTATTTCATGATGGGTGATAACAGAGACAATTCAGATGATTCAAGATTCTGGGGTGCTCTTGAGAGAAAATATATTATTGGTACACCATTAATATATTATTTTTCCATAGATAGATCAAAACCAATTTGGAAAGTATGGGAACTTATTAGGTTTAACAGAATCCTTAGACCAATAAAATGGCAAGCATACTCATATTAAGCAGTGACTTTCCCCCATTAAAGGGGGGTGTTTCAACAGATACTTTCAACTTTTACAAACTTCTGCAGTATAGGCATAGTGTAGATGTATGTGTTTTTGGTATTAATGGTGAAAATACTGAAAATATTAGATATTTTAATATTCCAAAAATATTATATTTCAATGCTCTAAAAAATATTCTAAAAAAGGATTATGATCTTATTATTATAAGAACCATTTTCCCATTGGGATGGATGATCAATGCATTTAATATTAAGGTACAATGCATATACTTTATTTATGGGCAGGAAATTATTGCAAGGAATCCATTTAAACCAAGACCATCAGTTTATCTAACACTTAAAAGGGCAGATAAAATTATATCAATATCAAATTTTACCGCATCCCTTATTCCCAATCATTCTGAAATATTTTATCCACTTATTGATAATAGTGATTATGAATATATTAATTCATCAAGTCCCCAAAAGGATTTTATCATTGGCTCAATTGGAAGATTAGAAAATCACAAAAATTTTATTTCAATAATTAGAAATATTAAATCAGTTTCAGATATTGTATTTGAAAAAACAGGGAAAAGAGTAAAATATATTATTGCAGGCAGTGGAGAACAGATAAATCATTATAGGAATTATATTGAAAAAGAAGATTTGATGGATTTCGTGGAACTTACAGGTGAACTAAGTAATAAAAAAAGAAATGAATTTCTGTCAAGCATTGATATACTTGTAGTTCCATCAATCAGGGATAGAAATCATGTTGAGGGTTTTGGCATTGTAGTGCAGGAAGCGGGTTTACTGGGCATTCCATCTGTTGGATATAAAAGCGGCGGATTAACGGAATCAATAGATATTGAAGAATTGTTAGCAAAAGAAAATAATGAAAAGGCAATATGTAAAATAATAATCAAACTACTTTGTAATAAGAAATTTTATAATGAGATGTCTGATGAATCTAAGAAGAGAAGTAATAGATATACTATTTCTCTAAAGCGTCTTGATGAGTTTGAAGAATTACTTGGAATTGGTAGCGGGGGTAGGATTTGAACCTACGGCCTTTGGGTTATGAGCCCAACGAGCTACCGCTGCTCCACCCCGCGATATAATTTATTATTATAATATAATCTATTTGCCTGTCAAGAGTAAATAAGAATTTTTATAATAAAAAACCATATATGATATAACAGGTAGGGAAATAACAAGCAAAACCCACACAAAACAAGGTGTTTACCAACTAAATTTATCAGAATATCCCAAAGATACATATTTTATTAATCTAAAATCAGAAACTAATGCAATTTCAAGAAAAATAATAATATTTTAGTTTCTCATAACCTATCGATATATCATAAGATATGCGGGGACGGAGTTTGGAATTTTGGATTTTTTTCTGATAGATTTCTAAGTATTAATTATTTATTGACTTATATTATGCTAAATAAAAAATCCAAAATTCCAAACTCCGTCCCCATTAGAGAATGCAGGAGAAATGGTGATAGAGTATAATTAGAGTGATAAGGAAAAATGGTAGAGAAAATATTTGATGAAGAAGTATGCCTTATAAATAGGGTTGTATGGTATTTATTTTTATCAGTTAAAGGCGTGGAATAATTTATCTGAAATAAAGCAAATGCTGCTTATGAAATAGTGAAAACTACATATCCTCAGGAGATGATACACTAATAATATATTATTTTTTCTTTGAAAAGTAGAGTTCTATATGATATTATATTAACAAATGTAATTAAACTTTTAAAATGGGATTTATAAAATGGAGAAAAACACTTATGACTCAAATGATTATAGTGATGAATTTGATCCTCGGTATAGACAATACATAAAGTTACGGTATTTAACAATAATTCCTATATTGCTTTTTATTGGAGTAATATTTATTAAAACTGCTCCTGATTGGTTCCGATATATAGCAACTGCGTCCTTATTTGTAGTTGCTTTTATAAATTGGATATATCCTGCAATTATTTTGAAATGTCCTAAATGCAATGGTAAATTGTATCCTGGCTGGAGACCCAATCTCTGGATAAAATTCAAAAATAAAAAATATTGTCCAAATTGTGATACAAGGTTATTAAAATGAAAAACTCTATATGGATTAAAATAGTCCTTATTGTTGTTGTAATTAGCAGTCTCTATATATTTTTTTCACAATCCAAAAATGGTATGATTACAGATAAAGTAAGTGATAGAACTTTTCAGCAAGAAGTATTAGAATCACCAATACCCGCTATTGTAATTATTTGTAATAATGAACTATGGAATAGGAAATCAGTATCATGGTCAAGCAAGGAACCTTCTGCGGCAATTCTGGCAATTAGGGAAATAATGAAGGAAGATGAGTATAATGATAAAGTGAAATTCTATAGATATATAATTCCAGATGGTTCATATAATCAGGCAACAAAATCCTTTGATAATGATTCAATATGTAAGGAACTTAATGTTAAATGGTGTCCAACAGTAATTATTTTTAAAGATGGAAATATTATTAGAAAGTTTGAAGGTGGAGGATGTACTGTGAAAAAGAGTAAAGAAAAAATGGAGCAAGAATTAAGAATGATAATACAATAGGACATTTCCCTATTGACATGAATTATGATTTCATTATATTGATAAATAATTAATTTTTAAAAGGGGTTTTTAATGAAAGTAAAAGTAATTGAAGAAAAATGCATTGGTTGCGGTGTTTGTGTAAATACCTGTCCAGAGGTTTTTGAAATGAATGATGATAATAAAGCAATTATACTTGATGATGCCGATTTTGATTCCTGTGATCTTGATGAGGCAATAGATAACTGTCCAACAGATGCTATTGAAGAAGAATAAGCATAAAAATGAATTCATGCCGGCATTAAGCCGGCATCTATTTATTGTTTTTTTCCTAATTTCCATAATTAGCTATTCAAATGAAACTATTTTAGATAGCATAAATAATACTTATGAATTTAATAATATATCTCTTTTCTTCAAAAAAGAAGTTAAGGATACATTTGGAATTACCCTTGGAGAGATCATTGGAAATCTTATTATTAATGAAGATAGCATTATATCAACAATAAACACAAAAGAAACATCCCAGCATCTTAAATATAAAAAATCAGGGAATTACACAGTTACTGAGAATTCAAAGAGAATCATTAATGAAAAAGTTAAGGGAATTCCTCCTGAATTAAATTTGATGAAAATGATTAATCCAGTTTATACAATGGATACGACAAATTTCATTAAATGGAATGGTACAATGTTAATGCTTGGAAATTTCGAAAGTGTTATCTATGATTCAATATCACTTTATCTGAAAGATAATTATCTTATAGACTCGCTTTTCATTATTAAAGGAAAATCAATATTAATGAAAATCTCTTATAGCAAATTTAATGAAAATATTCCAATGATAATTGAATCTTTTGACAGAATAAAAGGAATTAAGGAAAAAATTCATAATTACAATATTATTATTGACAAATTCTGAATTTAATATATTATAATATAATAACTATAAAAAGGAGCCAATAATGAAAAAAATATTTATTATTTTTCTCTTAGTGCTGATGACTGTATCAATTTTTGCTGCAACAGCAAAAATTATATTCTCATTTAACCAGTGTTGCTGCTGGGAGTATTATTATGTAAATAATGTCTCTAATAGCAATTCATCTGTAGAAGTAGCACCATATGCAATAAATATGAATTTACTTCTTAATGACTAAATTTTTATTTGCATTACTTTTATTAGGTCTTTTAAATAATAATGTTTCAGATATTGAAAATATTATTGAAAAGACCGATAGATCATTAAGAAAACTTGAATGCTATAGTATATCATATATTCTTAATATGTATAATGATAACGATGTAGAAACACAGTTTTACAAGGTCTTTGAAAATGGAAAAAATGATTATAGACGCATTGAGATAAGCACAACAGATAAAAAGAATATTGTTATTTTCAGGAATGATTCCGTTTATATGATAGATCCTATAGAAAAAATGTATTTAATTGTAAATTATGATGATATGATGCTATCAATGATCAAATCAGATATATTTGAATCATTAAGAATTATCCCTTATTTATATGAAAATGCAGATAAGGAAATTATTAATGATAAGAATGGGAAAGTAATAGTAAAATTTTTATTAGACGAATCTCCTCTTGATGTTAATCATATATTTGTGAAATTTAATAAAAGTGATTATCCGGAAACAATGGAAGCATTCACAAAAGATAATAATATTGTTTTACAAACAACATTTGGAACATATGAAAACGGGTTACCGCATGTAATGAATACATATACTATAATTAAGGAAAAAATGATAAGAGAAGAAATAAAAATTTCCGAGATAAATATTAGTAATGAATTACCTGATTCTCTTTTTGAAATTAATTTGGTTGGACTGGAGAAATATAGTGAATAGAGCATGCGGGTGTAACTCAACGGTAGAGTGTCAGCTTCCCAAGCTGAAAGTTGCGGGTTCAATTCCCGTTGCCCGCTTAGAAATGAACTATATTGACAAATTAAGATATAATAATATAATTAATTGAAACACATTGGAGGTGAATCAATGAAAAAGTATTTAACTTTCTTCATCATCTTGATTTTTGCATTCACACTGTTACTTACAGGTTGTGGACCAAAGAACGCATCTGACAAGACACTCACAGAGCTTGAAGAATTAAGATTAGCTGCGGACGAAGCTGAAATGGAAGCAAATGACTGTGCTAGTAAAGTCGAAGATCTTCAAACGAAGATGACTGAGCTTGAGCAGGAAATTGAAGACTTGAAGCTTGAAATTGAAAAATACAAATAAGGAGTTAGCAATGAAGATGAAATCTCTCATTATCTCATTACTCATCATCCTTGCGTCAATCTTTATTTTTGCTGAAGAAAAAGTAACAGAAGAAAGTGCGCTTGAGATGATTGAAATGGAACAGGCAAGACTTGAAGCAGCTCAGACAAAATTGGATGAATGTACACCAGTTTTGGAAGACCTTGAGTATAAATCCGATATACTTCTTGCTGAGAAAGAAGTCCTTGTTGACGAATTAGAAGAATTGAAAGCATCAAGAGGATTTTATATTGTTAAACCAGGTGACTGGTTGAGCAAACTTGCTGAGTATCCCGAGGTTTATGGAAAGGGAAACTGGCGTAAATGGCCTGAAATTTTCAAGGCAAATAAGAAAATGATTAAAGATGCCAACTTGATTTATCCTAAGTGGAAACTAATCATTCCAAGAAACTGAAAATAGAATTTAAGAATAAGAGTATTATAATAATGATTTTGGAGTTAAATATACTCCAAAATCATTATTATTTGATTTATGGATAAGAGAAAAATTGATTTATTCCTGAAAAAACATAATGATTTTGTTGAATTGATTATGGCTAATATTGAAGGTCATATAGTAAAAAATATTTCTGCTAAAGATATTTTAATTAATAAAGAAGTAGAAGAAATTATATCAAAACTAGAAAACATTGAGATTAATAAGGGCTATATTGATAGAACAGATGTTATACAGGCAATATCTTCACAGAAAAAATCATTTAAATCCAATGATTTGGTATTTAAATTTCCCAAAAGGGTAATAACACATAGAACTCCTGGGCAAAAGGAATATTTGAATGCACTTCAAAAAGCGGATATTGTTATTGCTATTGGACCAGCTGGGACTGGAAAAACATTTCTTGCAGTAGCTAAGGCACTTAATGAGCTATTATCAAGAAATATAAGGAGAATAATATTAACCAGACCTGCAGTTGAAGCAGGTGAAAAATTGGGTTTCTTACCTGGTGATCTAAAGGATAAAGTGGATCCTTATTTACGCCCTTTATATGATGCACTATATTCCATGCTTGAAAGGGATAGGGTTGAAAGATTTATAAATGAGGAGATCATTGAGATCGCACCTTTAGCGTATATGAGAGGTAGAACATTATCAAATAGTTATTTAATATTGGATGAAGCCCAAAATACAACATCAAAACAAATGAAAATGTTTATAACAAGAACGGGAATGAATTCAAAGGTTATAATAACAGGGGATGTTACACAGATAGATTTGGACAAGAATCAGAAAAGCGGACTCATAGAATTAAACGAGTTGACAAACAATATTGATGGAGTAAAATCAATACATTTGAATCAGGATGATATTGTAAGACATCCTTTAATTAAGGAAATTATAAATGCATATAATAAAACGACTTTTTAATGGAATTAGGGTAAATACCTTAGACATAATACTATTTATTATACTTGTTACTATTTTTAACCTATTTTTTCCATACAGTATGTCAACATTCCCGGATCTTAAAAAGGGTGATATTGCTCCTAAGGATATTGTAGCACCTTTTTCATTTCAGGTGCTTAAAAATGAGGAATTGCTTGAAAAAGAAAGACAGGCTGCTTATAATACTATACCACCTGTTATTGTTTATGATGTAGTGAAGACAGAAAGAATAATTAATGATTTTAAGGTCTTGATATCAAGAACTGATTCTCTTGCATTTGTGTCAATGAAAACAAATGAAAGAAGAAAATATTTTGACATTAATTACCCAGAATTTTCTGCAGAAATGAAAAACTTGCTTATTTCTGAAAAGAGAAAATATTTGTTAAATAATTCGCTTTCTCTTCTTACTATTTTACTTGAAAAGGGTATTATTGCTGATAAAGGTTCAATTCCTTATGGTAAGGATAAAACAATAACTTTAATTAATCAAAATGAAGAAAAAACAATTAATGAAAATGATGTATTGGATAATTCTGAAGCAATAAATAGTACAAAATCCAAAATCATAACATCATTTTCTTCAAACTCATTTCTTTTGAAATATGGTATTGAACTTATTCAGTACTATTTAAGACCAAATATAATTATTGATATTGAAGAAACAACAAAGAGAAGAGAAAATGCAAGAAATGAAATACCAATTGAAGCGGGTATGGTTCTAAAAGGAGAGATTATTGTTCGTGCACATGATATTGTATCATTAAATGCTGCAGATAAATTGCGGTCGCTTAGAATCCACAGAACAAAAAACAATTCTCCATTATCTGATTTTTCAAAATATCTTGTTAAAAATTTGATATTTTTTGTTATTTTATTATTATATTTTGTTTTTATTAACACACAATTTAGTGGATTAAAAATAAAATTCCGTGACAAAATTGTAATTACTATATTTATTGCAATTAATATAATATCGTATGGGCGTTTCTATCAATTTCCATATATAGAATATATGCTGCCTTTGATCATTACAGCTACGGTCTTTTCTCTTTTATTCAGCCGAACATTTTCTTTGGTCAGTATAGTGTTTATTATTTCTGCAATGATAATATATTCAGGGCTTAGACTTCAGGGATTACTCTCTCTATTTTTAGCATCAATTTATAGTATATATCTCATTAAGCAGATGGAAAAAAGAACACAATTTATTCAAATAATACTAAAAGTAAGTGTTATTGCGGTAATCACAGGTTTTTGTATAGAGATATTCAGAGAAAGTGCATTTAATAATATTCTGATTAGTATGCTTGCTTCTGCAATCAATGTATTTGTTTCCATACTTCTTCTAATTCTTTTCTTACCTTTTATTGAGAGATTTTTGAATAGGATTACAAATATTACTCTTCTTGATCTTTCGGACTTGAATAATAAATTGCTTAAAATGGAAGCAGAAAAAGCAACAGGAACTTTTCATCATTCATTAACAGTAAGTAATATGTCTGAACATGCTGCAAAAGTAATTGGGGCAGATGAATTATTAGCAAGAGTGGGAGCATATTATCATGATATTGGGAAGCTTGTAAAACCGGAGTATTTTATTGAGAATCAAAGCATGGACTTTAATCCACATAAATCACTTCCTCCAGAATTGTCGTCTGAAATAATAAAAGAGCATATAAGTAATGGAGAGGACTTAGCAATAAGTAATAAATTACCAAGAAAAATAAGTGAATTTATTTTAACTCATCATGGAACATCATATACTGATTATTTCCTAAATAAAGCAGAAGAGAGAAAAGACAATGTAGATAAAGAGAAATTCCGATACAAAGGTCCATTGCCCAAAAGCAAGGAAACAACAATTGTAATGTTAGCGGACTCTGTTGAAGCAGCAGTAAAGAGTTTAAAGGATAAAGAGGATAAAACGATACGCAAAATGATTGATTTTATTTTTAATAAAAAAATGAATGAAGGACAATTAGATAATTCTTCGCTATCCATTAAGGAGATTAATCTTGTAAAAGAGGAATTTACATCTATTATGCTTAGTGTTTATCACACAAGAGTTGAATACAAATATAATGATAAGTAATAATATATTATTTTTTAATACAGATTCAATCACAAATGATTTGGATAAAATTACAAATTTTATAAATGATTATTTATTATCAAAACAAATTGAGGATCGTGAGATAAATATTATATTTGTTAATGCAGATGAGATTAAAAGATTAAATCAAAAATATAGAAATAAAAATAAAATTACTGATGTAATAACTTTTTCAATGATTGAGGGAGAGGATGTAGAGTTTTCAGGAAATATGCTGGGAGACATATATATATGTTCAGAATGTATAGAGAATAAGTCATATGAAGAAATAATCAGAAGAGTTTTTCATGGAATAATTCATTTGTCAGGAGTGGATCATGAGGGCTCTAACAAGAAGTATGATACTTTTTTGGAAATTGAAAACAATCTTATGACTCAATTCTTTGGTGTATAATGTGATTAATATTTTTCTTTTTATAATTCTTTTATTTTTATCTTTTCTATTTTCAGGAACTGAAACAGCATATTTTTCCTTATCAAATCTTGAATTGAAAAATATTATTAAAAAAAAGAAACATTCTAAATCAATTCTGAATAAAATATATCATAATAGAACGAAATTTTTAATTTCTCTATTATTCTTGAATACTTTTGTAAATGTATTTTTTATATTTGTTTTCAATACAATTTTTAGAGGAATATCCGATAATATTCTGATCAATGTAATTATTGTTACATTTATTTTACTAATATTCGGAGAAATTACACCAAAGATCATTGCTTCTTACAGACAACACATATTTGTTAATGTTATTCCAATTACCTTTTTTTTTCACACCATTGTAAGTCCATTATCATCAGTGATTGGTTTTGTTTTAAAAAGAATTACTACTGAGAAAAAGGATGATATTGATTACAATGAGTTGGTTGATATGCTGGATTATATTAAGAAACATTATAAGGACATTGTTAATGAAGTGGATCTTATCCAGAGATATATGTCCTTAAGAGAAATGAATGTTGAAGATATTTGTGTTACTGCCGAGGAAATAGTTTGCTTGAAAAAGGATATGACATTTATGGAGGTTAGCAAAGTATTTTCATTAAAAAGGTTTTCAAGAATGCCGGTTATCAATAGAAACCTGAATGAAATTATTGGAATCGTGTATTTTAAGGACATGATATTTGTTGATAGAAGTGCAACAGTTAAGGGAATAATAAGAGATATAAATTTCATAAGCAATGATACATCTGTTTTCAAATTGCTTAGTTGGTTTTTGAAAACCAAGATACATATTGTAATTATTCAGGATATTTCCGGTAAAATAACAGGACTAGTCACTCTAAACGATATTGTTGAAAGATTATTAGGACAATTACCGGATGAAAAAGGTATTATATGATTATATTGATTATATGCCTTTTCATTTTCAATTTTTTCTTTACTGCAAGTGAAATGGCTTTTGTTGCTTCCAATAAATTTTTTATATTAGTAAGGGCACAGAGACAAAAGAATTATAAATTACTCCATAATCTACTTTCTAAACCGGAAATATATTTATATACTGTTCTTGTTGGAACAAATCTAACTGTATCATCATTAACTCTAATCACTGAATCTATTTTTCTGAAAAAAATTGAGGTAGGAGAATCATTGTTCTTTTCATTCTTACTTGCATTTGTAATTCTGATTATTGGTGAAATTATTCCCAAAATGATTACACAAAGAAATCCAGAAAGGTTTGCACTGATATATGCACCGGCAATAAGAATTTTTCATGTTTTATTTTATCCAATGATCATAGTAAGTAAGGGTTTTTCAGAAATAATTTTTAAATTGGCAAAAATGGAAAATAAGAGTATTAAAAACCCTGTATTAACAAAAAGTGATTTGGAGTATTTTGTAAAAGGCGGTGTAAATACTGAAAATGTTTCCTCAGATGAAAATAAATTAATTTCAGGAATATTTGAATTCAATGATATGATTGCTATTGATGTTATGGTGCCAAGAACAGAAATGATAATGCTTGACGGTGATCATGATTTTGAAAATGCTAAAGCAGAACTTCTTGAAAATGAAAAGATTTTCACAAGGTTACCTGTATTTAGTGAAAATCAAGATAATATTATTGGAATTGTAAATATTAATAATTTGATAATGATGAAAGAAGGTAATGTTGCACATATTGCTGAAGAAGTATTTTTCGTACCTGAAATAATATCACTTGGGAATTTACTTATTGATATGAAACAAAAAAATAAGCATATGGCAATTATTGTAGATGAATATGGACAGGTTACAGGTCTTGTTACATTGGAAGATATTATTGAGGAATTAATTGGTGATATATCAGATGAATATGATAAAGATGAAGGAATTGATATTAGAAGGGGGAAAATGATTGTTGAGGGAGATACTAGAATAGAAGATATTAATGAAACAGGTATAGTGAAACTCCCAGAAAGCAAATATTATGAAACAATAGCAGGGCTTGTGATGTTTAAAACAAGTAAATTACATGCTGATGGAGATAGAATTGAATTAGATTCAAATATTGTTCTAAAAATTATAAAGACAATTGAAAATAAAATTGAGATTATTGAAATTGAAAAGAGGAAGAATAACAATGAAAATTAAAAATGATATTCTATATATTTCTTTAGGAATTATTATTAGTTCAGCAGCCTATGCTTTTTTTATTGTACCTGCGAAACTTATTCCAGGAGGAGTTTCGGGAATAGCAATTATTTTACATCATTTATTTAAAACACCTTTTGGAATTGTAATGCTTGTATTGAATATTCCATTACTTATTATTGGAATGAAACTTTTTGGAAAAACATTTGGTGCCAGAACAATAATAGCTACAATTTTGATTTCATTAATAACAGATGGTTTTACATATTTTCTTAAACCTTTGATCTTTAATGGTGATAACCTATTATTATCTTCGGTATATGGTGGAGCATTACTGGGCATTGGTTTGGGATTAGTATTCAAAGGCAAAGGTAGCACAGGCGGAAGTGATATTCTTGGCAGAATAATAAGTAATTATTTTCCAATTTCTATTGGCTATTCCATTATGATTGTTGATACAATAATAATTATTGGATCAAGCTTGATATTCCGCAATTATGAATTAATTCTTTTCTCATTTATCACATTATTTTTATCAAGTAAAGCAATTGATATGCTGCTTGAAGGACGGGATTATGCAAGAGGTGTTTATATCTTTACAATAAAGCCTGATATAATCTCAAGGGAAATTATTAAGGCAATGAATAGAGGAGTAACGGGATTTAAGGGAGTCGGAATGTTTACGGAAACAGAGAAAACAGTGCTATATATTGTAGTGTCAAGGCGTGAGATCACAAGATTAACAACAATTGTGGAGAATATAGATGAAAGTGCATTTATGGTAGTGCAAAATGTACATGAAGTATTTGGTAAGGGTTTTCCCCGGAGATAATGTGAATAAATATCTTAAAACAACTAAATGTATTATATTAAGCAAAACCAAATTTAAGGAAACAAGTACAATATTAAGAGCATTTTCCAGCAGCGAAGGAATGATAAATTTGATAGCAACAGGAGTGTTTAGAAAAAAGAACAGATTCAATTCTCATTTGGAGCCATTTAGTATTAATAGTATTGAATTTTATCAAAAACCAGAGAGCCAATTGGGTAATTTGAGATCTGCTGATATTGATTTTTATTCGGAAAAATTACTAAAAAGCACTTATACAATAGAAATTGCATACAAAATATTAAAAATTCTTAATTATCAAAAACATAAAACTGATACAATAATGGAAATATTTAATTTTGCAATTAGTTCAATAATTGAACTTAATGATTTAAAGAATGCAGATAAAATATATGTGAAATTTTTAATGAATTACTTGATAGTAGAGGGAATGATAAATCTGGAACTTGGTAATAATATTTCATTGAAAGAACAAGTGAATAATTTATTTAAGAATAAATCAAATAAAGAAAATGCAGGAAAATTAATTGCAAATCTTGAAAAGAGGATATTTGAATATGTGTAAGAAATATAAAATAATGATATTTGATCTTGATGGTACAATTACTGATTCAAAAATGGGAATAATAAAATCATTAGATTATTCATTTGAAAAAATGGGCATAATGAAATACAGTGAAAGATCACTATGTGAATTTATTGGTTTAACACTTGAAGATATTTATAAACAGGTTCTTCAAAC
>JAUVJU010000114.1 GCA_030592285.1 Caldifarciminota bacterium | reverse complement strand
GGAATATATCCTCAAATTATTCGGAATATATCCTCAAATTATTCGGAATATATCCTCAAATTATTCGGAATATATCCTCAAATTATTCGGAATATACCTAAAAACAAGAATATTTGTCATTATATTTCTTGTCTTCCTCCGCAGAAAAGATATTATTTGAAAAATATGTTTGTAGTGGTATATTCTGAGTAATTCGAAGAATATATTGGTTCGTAACCCTCCCTTTCCATCATGTTTATTCCGAGTAATCCGAGGAATAAATTACGAAAAACTTTTATTTCTTATCTTTTCTTTCTTTACTAGCGTACTCAGCATACCAGCATACTAGATACTTCTTCTTTACCGCCCGGTAGCAATGTATTTAAATCCCATTTTTTCAAGTTCTTTTCCATCAAGAATATTTCTTGTATCAATAATAATATTGCCATTCATTAATTTCTTAATGCGATTAA
The DNA here is from genome assembly GCA_030592285.1 of Caldifarciminota bacterium. Lineage (GTDB taxonomy): Bacteria > Hydrothermota > 32-111 > 32-111 > 32-111 > JAUVJU01. The sequence continues at coordinate 5,959 of JAUVJU010000114.1, read as the reverse complement.
TATCAATATTTCTATATTCATTCCACTCTGTTAAAATGATTAATAAATCGGCATCTTTAACAGCATCAAATTCATTTTCAAAATATTTGATCTTATCTCCGAAAATTATTTTCGCATTATCCATTGATTTTGGGTCATTTACTTTAATAATTAAATTATCTTTTAATAATTCATTGATTACAACAATTGAAGGTGATTCTCTCATATCATCGGTTTCTGCTTTAAATGCAAGACCAAGTATTGCAACTGTTTTTATATTATTATTTTTATAACATTTTCTAATTTTTTCAGCTACAAATAGTTTTTGATTTTCATTTGCTTTAATAACTTCTTTTACAAGGGACATATCAACATTTAATCTGTTTCCGATATTTGCCAATGCTCTTGTATCCTTTGGAAAGCAACTGCCTCCATAACCTGGTCCCGGATGAAGAAATTTCTGTGATATTCTGCCATCCATACCCATTGCTTTTGCAACAAGATGTACATCAGCACCAATCTTTTCTGAAAGATTAGCAATTTGATTAATAAATGTGATCTTTGTTGCAAGAAAAGCATTGCTTGCATATTTAATTAATTCAGCTGTTTCTAGATTACACCAAACAAATGGTGTTTGATTGATCCTTAATGTTCTATAAACATCTTCCATGATTTTGCGTGCCTTGTCTGATTTGCAGCCAATAATAACTCTATCAGGATTAAAGAAATCAATTATTGCTTTTCCCTCTCTAAGAAATTCCGGATTTGATACAACATCAAATGTTTTATCTGTTTTTGATTTTATTCTATCAATTATCATTTGATTTGTACCTACAGGGACGGTAGATTTTGTAACAATGATCTTATATTCATTAAGATTTTCAGCAATTGTATCAGTAACACTTATTACCTGTGACAGGTCTGCTTCACCTGACTTTAGAGAAGGAGTTCCAACACCAATAAAAATAACCGTACTCTTTCTAATGGACTCATCTATATCATTAGAAAATTCAAGTCGTTTTGATTTAAGATTTCTTAAAAGATACTCCTCAATGCCTGGTTCATAAATAGGTGATATTCCCTTTTTTAGATTTTCAATCTTTGCAGTATCTACATCTACACCAATTATGTGATTGCCAAAATCAGATAAACCAATTGCCGTAACAAGTCCAACATAACCAGTTCCTATAACGCATATTTTTTCAGACATCTTAACATCCTTTTTTGAAAATTAATTATTTAGATCAGTAGGATAAGGTTCATTATAAATAAATAGATATCAATTAAAAATCTCATCAAAACCCGTTAATGATAATTCATCATGCATTTGACGCATTTCCTTTAAAAGATTATCAGTAATAGGAATACCATTTTTCATCCGTTTTACTTTTGATATATATTCCTTTTCGCCTGGTGTAAATATTTGTTGTTCATTTGATTTTCTTTTTGAGTTTCTTAATGATGTGAGAATGTTTCCTGCTATTTGTTTAAAAAGATTTATATCAATAAAGTGTGATGGGTCAATCACAATAAAAAAGTGTCCCAAAAGATAAGGAATACTGTTACCATTTCCATCAATACCATTCAGCATTTTAAGATATGGACCATTCTGAAGTGCCGAAGAAAGAATTTCAATAGCAATGGAATATCCATAACCCTTATGACCACCTGTTTCTTCAATTATTCCTCCCAAGGGGATGAATGATGCTGTACTCTGTTTTAGCATATCCAATGCCTTGTTAGCATCTGTTACTGGTATTCCTGAATCATCTTTAACCCAATTATTCGGTAATGCTTTATTCTCACGGGCATATAATTCAATCTTGCCTCTTTGAGCAACAGATGTTGCACAATCAATATTAAAATTGAATGCTTCATTAGTTGGAATCCCAATGGTAAGGGGATTTGTTCCTAATATACCTTCAATTCCATGAATAGGTGCAACTGATGGTCTGGCATTTGTTCCTGTTATACATATCATATTATTATTGGCAGCATAATCAGTATAATAACCGGCAATACCATAATGTGATGAATTTTTAACAGCTACTGTTGCTGTACCGGTTTTTTTTGCTTTTTCTATTGCAATTTCCATTGCTTTAAATGAAATCACATGACCCATTCCATTATTCCCATCAATAAGACAAGTTGATGCACTTTCTTTTAATATATCTATTTCTGTTTTAGGATTTACAATGCCGCTTTTTATTCTATCATAGTATATTCTTTTAAGCCGTGAAACACCATGTGAATCAATGCCTTTTAGATCAGCATCAATAAGCACATTAGCAATAATTGCAGCATCATTCTCTGAAGATCCACATTGTATAAATACAGTTTTAATAAATCTAAATAAATCACCTTGCGAAATAATTTCCATAAATTTAGTATATCAAAAAAATCTTATAGGTCAAGATTAGTATTAATTAGATGAATATAAGTGTATATTTTAATTAATCATTTATAGTTGATTTAATATAAATTTTGTATATAATAAGAAAAAATATGGAGGTACAAAATGAAAAAAATGTATTTAGTTATGTTAGTTTCAGCAATATTTATATTTATATATGCTGATAATATTATTGATTTTGGAAAATCAATACATAATAGTGGAATTGAGGTGATTACACACAATGATAATGAGACAGAAATTCATCTTGAACTTAATCAATTGATCCTTGAAAAGGGTGAGAATGAATATGATATTTTGAAATTAACAAATGCACAATTATATTCTGAAGAGATTGGGAAGCCGCAAATTCCTTATTATAGAAGAGTTATTGCTATTCCGGATAGAGGTGATGTAAAGATAACAGTAAAAAATATAAAAACAGTTACAGTACCCGGCACATTTAATATCCAGCCAACCCAGGGACCTCAATATGAAGTTAAGGATTTTGAAAAGGAATGGGTAAAGGATGATGGTTTTTATTTACAGGATGCATTTTATCCTGGAAAAACATCTGAAATAATGAATATTGGCAGTATAAGAAGTTTTAGAATAGCAACCTTTTACTTTTATCCATTACAGTATAATCCTGTAACAGGAGAAGCCGAGATTATTACGGATTGTGATATTGTAATATCGTATGAAGGGATTGGTGAAAATGAGATGAATAAAACCATACCAGTATCCAATAGATGGGTTCCCATATATGAACAGATATTATGGAATTGGAAATGGGTTAAGCATAGTAAACCAAGTACTAGTATGATTAAAGGAGATTCTAAGAATTTTGATGATAATACATTTTTTGATGAAGGAGATTATTTGATATTAGTTGTTTCGGATGAAATGACGAAAAAGGTAAAAGAACTTGCAGCCTGGAAGGCAAAATTGGGATATACACCGGTAATAAAGCAGATACAGCCATCAATTTCTGTATCAGCACTTAATGATACAATTAAATGGTGCTATGAGAATTGGGCATCTCCACCGGAGTTTGTACTTCTTGTAGGAGAAGGAGAAGAGAATGAGGTAGCAAATCATATTGAGGCACATTTATTTGCATGTGCGGGTTACTCATACGGCATTGAAGGCGATACACGAAATGATCATTATTATTCATTGCAGCCATCTGATGCTGATTGGTATTCTGATCTTTTTATATCAAGAATACCTGCAAGGGATAGTGCTGAACTGGGTGTATGGATAGATAAAGTTATTGAATATGAAAGTAATCCACCTGTAGGAACATGGTTTACATCATATTTTTGTATAGGAGATATAGAAGCGGGCAGAATATTTCATATAACAGCAAGACAATTTGGTCTTAATCTTGAAGCAGATGGTAATTTTGATGATCTTGATACACTGCTTGAATGTAATTTTGCAGATGGAGTAATGGGTGCTCATGTCCTTGATTCAATTGATGAAGGACATAATGTCATGGTTTTTAGAGGACATGGAGATGAAGGAAGTGGCTTTGGATTCTATGGCGGCGCAGATTATAATTATGATGACATGTTTTTAAGAACAGATGTACCAAATATGAATACAACATCAATGGGAATGGGCTTTATGTTTGCCCCCACCTGTTTAGCTGCTAATTACACATATCCCAATTATGAGAGTATGGGTGAACTAATGTGTAATATGACAGGCAAGGGCATTACAGGATATTTTGGAGCAACCAATGTATCATTATCATTTTACAATGATTCAATGGCTTTGGGTATTTCCCATGCAATAACAGGTGCAAGTGCAACAACAGAATTTCAGGTTATATCAGTTTATGGTAAGAATTATATGGAAACATATTCTGGTTCGGCAACATATTTTGAACTTGAACATTATTTAATGAATGAAGTGGGAGACCCTGCAGTAAGAATGTGGACAAAAACCCCTGATACTCTATTTGCCGCACATAATGCAACATTTGTTGTTGGTATGAATGATGTATCTGTAACGGTTACAGATGAAAACAGTGTTCTTATTGTAAATGCAATAGTAACTGTCTGGGATACAACAGGAGCAGATACTGTTTATAGAAAGGGTTTAACAAATGCATCGGGTCAGATCACATTTAATAATGTTCAATTTTTAGATGGAGATCTAAATGAAGTAATGATATCGGCATCAAAACAGGACTATATTCCCTATATTGGTAATGCTGATGTTGTAGGAGGTGCACCATGTCAACCAATAATTATGTCTCTATTTGATTGTGCTAGAATCCCTATTATACGACCAGTACTTAGATTTGTTTCAACTGATGTTGAAGGAGATGATATTATATATAGAATATTAATTGATGATAATTATAGTTTCAGCAGTCCAGATAGTTTTACAACTGGTTCATATACTAGTGGAGATACAGTTGATTTCACATTCCCATCGAATTTAACTGATGATGTAACATATTTCTGGAAGGTAAAGGCATCTGATCCATTAGGCAGCGGATATTGGGGCGGTTATACTGTCTTAAGGACATTTACTGTATTTACACCGCTTGGAACAGATAATTGTTCATGGTATCAGAATAAGAATAATCAGATGCAGCAGAATACTTATTATGCAACATTACTTGAAAATGATAGTATTATATTAGTTCCATCAGGAGCAACAATCTATGATACATTGTATTATGAAAATTTTGAAACAGGTCTTAATGGATGGTATCATACAAATGGAGAGGTATTTCCTGCAGGATGGAGTGTTGAGATATCGGGATATAAACCATCATATACACCGCCAAATGCGGGGGATTCAACTTTATGGATTGATTCAGATGCAGCAGGCAGTGTAACAATAAGTGATACAGCATGGTCGCCATCTATTCCAGTAATAACAGGAATGAACACATTTGAATATGGAGTTGGCTACAATTATTATCCTACAAGTATATTTAATGTAGGAATACAGGAATTTTCAGGAGGTGTTTGGAATGCTCCTGTTGAAATGAAAGTATATCCTCAGAATGTGGATGTTTATCCCACAGTAGAGAATATTGATATTAGTACATATGAAGCAAGCGATAGTATAAAAGTATTCTTCTTTTATGAAGGTAATTGGGACTGGTATGCTGGAATTGATAATATAAGAATATTGGGTGAAAGACTTTTACAAAATGATGATGGATATTTTACTACCCCTCCTGTATATTATAGCGATCTTAATAATACTTATACCCGTACTGATTGGGGCAATATTACATGGAGACAATCCAGTGGTGCAGATAGTATCAGTGTACAGGTTCTTTATCATAATGGTGTTGACTGGGTATTGATACCCAATGGTGATTTAGCGGATAATTCTGCAGGATTCTATGGAGTAAGTGAATATTCATTTGTAGATATAACAGGACTTAATGTATCTACCTATGATTCCATAAAGGCACAATTCAATCTACACAGAAAAGCAACGAAATCATCAACAGAGCCAACTATTTTAGCTGTTGAAATAGGTAATAATGAAACAAGTATGACCTTTATTAAATTCAGTGATCCTAAGAAAATAAATACACATTATCCAAAG
>JAUVJU010000075.1 GCA_030592285.1 Caldifarciminota bacterium | reverse complement strand
CATGGTGAACCGGAGATTAATAAAAATACTGAATATGATAAATTGGGTGAATTTTATCAAGTATTTTCATATAAGGCAGATTATCCGGGACCATTTGATGATAATGGAGTTATTATTCTTGATTATCATGGGAATATTGGAAAACAAAAATACCATATTGCAATATCTCAATATGGAATTGCCTTTTATAATAGATATAAAAGAACAAATGACAGAGAATGGTTTGAAAAATTTATGAATCAGGTTCAGTGGCATGAAGATAATATTGAAAAGAATAATAGTGGAATATATCTTTATTATGCTGATTTTGAATGGGATTATCATGGGAGAATAAAAAAGCACTGGGCATCAGGTTTAGCACAGGGCAATGCGTTATCATTGTTAGCAAGAGCATTTGATGAAACAGGAGATAAGATATATCTTGAACTTTGTGATAATATCTTTACATCTATAATTACTGATATTTATAATGGTGGTGTATTGCTTAGAGAAAATAGCAATTTTTGGATTGAAGAGACACTTACTCCTCCAATGCATATTTTAAATGGATTTATATGGTCTGTAATGGGTGTTTATGATTATTGGCTTATAAGTAAAAATCCACAAGCAAAGAAGTGGTTTAATGTATTTATTAAAACAATAATTAATAATTTATCAAAATTTGATAATGGTTATTGGTCTCTATATGAACAATCAAATACAAAAATCCCTATGATCACTTCAGTTTTCTATCATAAATTGCATATTATTCAATTGAAGATACTCTATAATATGACCAATGAGAAAATATTTAATGAATATGCAAATAAATGGACTTGTTATTTAAATAGTAGATACTGTCATCTTAAATCGCAAATAATTAAAACAATTTTCAAACTTATTTATTTCTAATAATATGAATAAAATAGTATGGATATTCAATCAATTTGCTGTCTCTCCAAATATGCCAGGTCCAACAAGACATTATAATATTGCTAAGGAATTGATAAAGAACGGCTATAATGTTTTTATATTTGCATCTGATTACTCATTTCAGGAATTAGCATATAAGAAATTAAAAGCAACTGAAAGTTATAAAATTGAGATAATTGATAAAGTAAAATTTGTGTGGATAAGGGTACCATCATATAAAAAAAATAATTATAGAAGATTAATTAATCAGATCATGTTCGCAATAAGAGCAAGTATTATAAGTAGAAGGTTATGTAAACCAGATATTATTATTGGTTCATCACCTCAATTATTTACAGCAATATCTGCTCTGATTACATCAAAACTAAGAAGAGTTAAATTCATTGGAGAAATAAGAGATTTGTGGCCTGAATCATTATTAGAATTGCATAAATCATTCAAATATAATCCATATATATTTGTATTATATGTGTTAGCAATTATTATTTATAAAAAGAGTAGGAATATAATTATATTGGCACATGGAAACAAACAGAAGATCATTGATAAGGGGATTCCAGAAAATAAAATCCATTATATTCCTAATGGTATTGATATAAATAGGAAAGTAAATCTAGTAAATGCTCAGAAAATAAAACAGAAATATAATATAAATAAATTTACTATTTGTTATACAGGCTCAATAGGTATTGCAAATAATCTTGAAATGATTATAGATGTGGCAAAAAAAATTGATAGCAATGCTATTGAGATAATAATTTTTGGCAATGGACCTATGAAGAAATCATTAAGTAGTAAAATTGCAAATCTTGGATTAAAAAATATTCGAATTGAGGAAATGGTGTCAAATAATGAAATATATGATCTTCTTAGTAATATTGATATATGTTTTATTACATTGCAGGATGTTCCACTATTTAAATATGGTGTAAGCCCCAATAAATTATTTGACTATATGTATGCAAAAAAACCCATTATTTGTTCAGTGGGCGGGTGGTGTAATCATATCACTAAAAAAGCAAAATGCGGCATTGCAGTAAATCCAGATAATGCTGATGAATTCATTAAAGCAATAAATTCATTATATAAAATGAGCATTTCTGAAAGGGATAAATTAGGAATTAATGGTTATGATTATGTTAAAACACATTTTTCAAGGCAGGGAACTACTAAAAAGCTTATTGAAATAATTGAAAATAAATGCTGATTTTTCTACAATTTAATATTTAATCTTTATCTTCTAAATTCTCAGAGTTTCTTTTTCCTGTCAATAATTGATTACAGTGTAATGATTTATGGATATATTTACTGTAAAAGGAATTCATAAGAAATGATAAATACAGCACTTACAAATGGTATGCATAATGCTCAATGTATGGCAACACGAAAGGAGGACAAAGTGGATAGAGTGAAAAAATGTGATCTGAACAAAATAATGTTTCTTGCAGAGATTTTTGAAATTAAATCTGAAAAGGATGAAATAGCTCTTTTTGATGCTATTAGATACCTTGATAGTCAGGAACCCATTGATAGTGAAAAAGTGAGAAAAGAGAAAAATAATTTATCTCTATATAATTCATACTATGATCCTGTAAAGTTTTAGTGTGTTAATTAAGACCTTCATTCTCCTTCAAGTTCAACTGGGTATAACAATAAAGCACTCCGCTTTGCGGAGTGTTTTATATAGATATTTATATATAAATATTTATTTTTTTCTTGAAGCAATATATGCAAGGATGAGATCTTCTGTTGCTTTGAGTCCCTTGATATGAACTCTCTCAACACCATGCGATGCTGATACTCCAGGACCAATAAGAGATACTCTGATATTATTTCCTGCTCTTAATGCAGCAGAACCATCAGATCCATAATAGGGGAAAATGTCCGTTTTAAATGGAATCTTGTCCTTTGATGCAAATACTTCTAGTTCCTTTCTCATTTTATAATCATAGGGACCCGAACTATCTTTTGCACAAATAGAAACATGATATTCATCTCCACTTACTCCATTTCCCACTACTCCCATATCTGCAACAAGCATTTCCTTACAGGAATCCGGGATACCTGAACATGCTCCATGTCCCACTTCTTCATAATTTGAAAAATAGAATGCAATGGGTGTTTTAATAATTTGTTTTCTCTTGTTTAGTAAAATATCAAGCATAATTGCAGAACATGCCTTATCATCCATAAATCTTGATTTAACAAAGCCCGTTTTTGTATATTCAAAGCGAGGATCAAAACAAACAAAATCCCCAATTTTAATACCTAATTTTTTCGTATCTTTTAAGCATCTTGATTCAGCATCAAGTCGTATGAACATACTACTCATATTTCGTTTTGCACTTTGTAACTCTCTATTAACATGAGCAGCAGGGTTTTTTAGAAGAAAAGTTCCTCGAATTATCTTTTTATTATCACAAACAATTGAAATATATTCACCTTCAAATGAATTAACAGGCCATCCTCCAATTTGTGTTATTTCTAATGTACCATCTGAATTGATGCCTTTGACCATTCCACCCAATGTGTCAATATGAGCAGATATCATATATTTAGGATTTTTAATAGTTGATACAATCAATGCACCCTTATTTGTTTTTTCAATAATGTATTTCTGCTTTTTTAGTTTCTTGATCATAAAATCAATCACATTATCGGTATAGCCGGATGGTGAATCAATATTAATAATCTCTTTAAGTAATTTTACTATCATAATGTCTCCTTGTTAATGTATAATATACAATAATTGATATAGGAAATCAAGGCATCAAAATAAATTTTTGTATATTAAAGTATTATATTGACTTTATAAATTAATTATGTAATATGAAATTTATGACAGAAGTGCAAGGAAAGGTAAAAGAAATCAAAGGTAATAACATTATTGTGGAAATAAATAGAGATGACTGTGAAGGTTGCAGTAAACATACACATTGTACCATTATTGAGCAGAATAGTAATATGAATATTTCTATTAATAAGAATGATTCGGTTAGTGTTGAAATTGAAGATATAGTAGCAATAAAAACAGGAGTAAATAGAATAATTAGTTTGAGTATGCTTTTATATGCTTTCCCTGTAATCATGGTGCTTATATTTGCTATTATTGCAAATCAAATCACAAAAAGCGAAAATATTATTATAATTATTAGTTTGATAGGCGGTTTAATTGCATTTGCAGTTATTTATATAATTGATAAAGTTATTGGTAAGAAATTTAAACACAAAATAACGAGGGTAATCAAATGATAAGAGAGATTCTTGTAGCAGTAGCTATACTTGGAGCACTTTCTTTGGTTTTGGGGCTTCTAATAACAATTGTTTTGAAGTTTTTTGAAATCAAGAAGGATCCGATGGAGGAGGAATTATTAGAAATTCTTCCAGGAGCAAATTGCGGAGCATGTGGATATCCCGGATGCGAACAGTTTGCAATTGAGGTTGTAAAAACCCGAAGTCCATCACTGATATGTCCTGTTGGAAAACAAGAAACAGCTGATAAAATAAAGGAATTACTAATCAAATATAAGAATGAGGACAAGAATGAGTAGATTAAAAACATTTAGTATTGGAGGTATTCATCCATCTGGCAGAAAGGAATTGACAGAGGAAAAGAAATTGGAAAGAATGCCTGTGCCGGAGATATTACATATTCCTGTAAATCAGCATATAGGAGCACCTTGTGTGCCATTAGTTAAAGTAGGCGATAGGATTTTGAAGAATCAAATTATTGCAAAAACTGAAAATGGACTTCCATCATCAGTACATTCACCCATATCGGGTGAAGTGATTGAAATTAAGGAAATGATATTCCCTGGTAAAAGGAAAATTCATGTAATTATTGTAAAAAATGATAAACAGTATGAAAAATATGAAGGTACGGAAATTGAAAATGAATTAACAAATGATTTTAATGAATTATTAAAAATCGTAGAAAATGCAGGAATTATTGGAATGGGTGGAGCGGGCTTTCCTACTCATGTAAAATTGAATCCTCCCAAAGATAAACCTGTTGATCTTTTTATTATAAATGCGGCAGAATGTGAACCATATCTTAATGCTGATTACAGAGCAATGATTGAATTTCCTGAAAAATTAATGAATGGTATCAAATTTATTTTGGATACAACTCCAATGAAAAAGGTAATTATTGGTATTGAATCAAATAAACCATTAGCAATAAAGACATTAAAAGAGATTAATAATGATTCACGGATTGATATTGTTCCTGTTAAAACCAGATATCCTCAGGGTGCTGAAAAACAATTAATATATGCATTATCAAAAAGAACTGTTCCAATAAGAAAATTACCATTTGAAGTAGGTGTAATTGTTCAAAATGTAGGAACTGTTTTAGCAATATATGATGCAGCAAAAATGAATAAACCGCTTATTGAAAGAATTCTTACTGTCTCAGGAAAAGGTATTAAAGAACCCAAAAATATTATTGCAGCAATTGGAACACCAATCAAGGATATTATTGAATATTGCGGCGGTCTTAATGATAATACGGAATATGCTGTTAATGGCGGTCCTATGATGGGAAAAGCATTTGATAATTTTGAATTACCAATTACAAAAACAACATCAGGTCTGTTATTTTTAACAGATGAAGAATGTGAAGAGAGCGAAGAAAGTGCTTGTATAAGATGCAGTAAATGTTTATTAGTTTGTCCTATGGGGCTTAATCCAACAACATTAATGGATGTGTCCAAAAAGCGTATTTATGAATTAATGGATGATGTACTTGATTGTATAGAATGTGGTTCATGCACTTATGTATGTCCATCCAATAGGGATTTGGCTGATAATATAATTAAGGGAAAAGAAAGATATAATAAATATTTAAAACGGAGTAAGAAAAATGGCTGAAAATAAATTTATTGTACGAGCTGCTCCTTTTCTGAAACAGAGAGAAGATGTTAAAACAATAATGTGGACTGTGCTGATTGCACTTTTGCCGGCAACATTGTGGGCACTGTATCTATACAGATTTAGAGCATTATCAGTAATCCTATTCACATTATTATTTACACAGCTTTTTGAAATCATCTTTTTAAGAATCAGGGGTAATAAGAATATTATTGAGTCCGCTTTTGATGGCAGTGCACTTGTTACAGCTTTATTACTAGCATTAAATCTTCCTTCAGGATCTCCATGGTGGATGTGTGCAATTGGAGGATTTGTTGCTATGCTATTTGGAAAACATGTTTATGGAGGATTGGGAAATAATCCATTTAATCCTGCTCTTGTAGCAAGGGTATTTCTCCTACTATCATTTCCAACAATAATGAATACATGGACAGTTGGTTTAAATCCGGATATAATTACAGGTGCAACACCTCTTGGATTAATGAAAACAGAGGGCTTACAGGCAATACAGAATCTTGATCTATGGAGATTATTTATTGGACTACCTGTTGAAAGTATTGGAGGTGGATCAATTGGTGAAATTTCTGAACTTGCAATACTTGCAGGTGGTTTGCTTCTTATAGCAAGAGGAATAATCAAACCATTAATTCCGATTATATATATTTTAACAGTTTTTATATTTACCGGTATAATGTATTTTGTAAATCCCGCTGCTTATGCGAATCCAATATTTCATATGGTAACAGGTGGATTATTCCTTGGAGCGTTTTTTATGGCTACTGATTTTGTTACAACTCCATTAACCATGAAAGGAAAATTCATATTTGCACTGGGATGTGGAATAATTACATCACTTATTAGATTATTTGGATCATATCCCGAGGGAGTATCATTTTCAATTCTAATAATGAATGCACTTACTCCGACAATTGATAAATTCACAAAAACAAAAAAATTCGGTGGGTAACACAATGAAAGATAATATTATTCAAGTAATCAAACTTGTTGTTGTATGTGTGGTTGCTGCTGCTGTTTTAGCTATGGTTTATGATATAACAAAAGAACCCATTAGAATAGCTATTGAACAAGAGACAATCAAGGCAGTAAAATCCGTAGTTACTGGTTATACTGATGATATGATCATTGACACAGTGACAGTAACTGAAAATGGAGCAGATTTTATAATTTATACTGTTAAAGATGAAGCAGGAAATATTATTGGAAGAAGCATATCAACATTTTCAATGAATGGATATGGTGGAACAATGTGTTTCATGTTAGGAGTAAAATCAGATAATAAGATATCAGGCATTTATGTATTATCACATAAGGAAACACCTGGTCTTGGAACAAAAATGGATTTACCTTTATTTAAAGATCAATTTCTTGATAAATCATTAAAAAACACTATTTTCAAGGTGAAGAATGATGGAGGTGATATAGATGCAATTACATCAGCAACCATTACTTCAAGAGCTGTAGCAGAAGCAATTGAATTGGGATTAATAGTTCTTGATAAATATTTTAAAAATGAGAAGAGTGATATTGAACCAGATACTCTTTTTTTAGATAAAGAAGAGGAGGTAGAAGATGTCAACTAAACAAATTTTTCTTAAAGGTATTTGGGAAAACAATCCGGTACTTGTTCTTCTTCTGGGATTTTGTCCTGTTTTAGCCGTTTCAACATCTGTGATTGATGCATTAGGCATGGGATTCTCAACAGCATTTGTTCTTCTTGGTTCTAATCTTGTTATTTCATTAACAAGGAATTTTATACCGAAAAAAATGAGAATACCTGTTTTTATAATAATTATTGCTACATTTGTAACAATAGTTGACCTTGTGCTTAAAGGATTCTTTTTTGATATTCATAAAAGTTTAGGACTATTTATTCCACTCATAGTTGTTAACTGTATTGTTCTAGGAAGAGCAGAAGCATTTGCTTCAAAAAATAATGTGTTTAAATCAATTGTGGATGCATTAGGTATGGGTATTGGATTTATTCTTGCAATTGCTTTTTTAGCAGCTATAAGAGAAATATTAGGTAATGGATCAATATTAAATATTAAATTATTCGGTGATTCATTTAAACCTGTTATTGTGGCAATATTACCTCCGGGAGCTTTTATTTCTCTTGGATTTATGCTTGCTGGAATGAATAAGATAAATTTAATAAAAAAAGAGAAAGAGAAGGCAAAAAAGAATCTTGAAAAAAAACAAAAACAATCACAAGTAGGTTGAAATGGGAAATTTAATAATAATAGCAATTGATGCAATGCTTATCTCTAATATAGTTTTAATGAGATTTTTGGGTATTTGCCCATATGTTGGTGTTTCTAAAAGACAAGGAACAGCACTTGGAATGGGATTTGCAGTTATATTTGTTATGACATTTGCAACAGTAATATCATTTCTTATACAAAGATTAATTCTCGATAAATTCGGACTTCAATATTTACAGACAATTGTATTCATTCTTGTTATTGCATCGCTTGTACAAATGGTTGAGATTATGATGAAAAAAGTAGCACCTGCTCTATTTCATGCACTTGGTATATATCTTCCACTAATCACTACTAATTGTGCGATTTTGGGTGTTGCCTTTTTAACAATACAGAAGGACTATAGTTTTGTTCAGGGGCTTGTGTTCTCAATTACAGCGGGTATTGGATATATGATAGCAATATTTATTTTTGCAGGAATAAGGGAAAAATTTGATTTTGCTGATATTCCCAAACCATTTCAGGATGCTTCTATTGCACTAATTACAGCAGGACTTTTATCCATGGCATTCTTTGGTTTTGCAGGTATTGTTAAATTGTGAGAAAATATTTTATAATAGTGTTTATAATAATTCTATGCGGATGCGGAATTGAACGAAAGTTTAATTCCGCATTTTTGGCAATGGGTAATATTCCCATTCAAATAACAATATATTCAATTGATAATAATAATATTGAAAAAACGATTAATGAAATTAAGGATACTGTCAGGATACTGGATTCATTACTTAATAAGTATAATAAGAAATCTCCAATTTATGGTTTTAATAATAATAATAATCCAATTGAAGTAAATATTCATATTGATTCATTGATCAATTATTCTCTAAAATACAAAAAATTAACTAATGGATTGTTTGATATAAGGATTGAAACAATATTGACCTATTATAGAAGATCTGAAAACAGAAATAATATTGATAATGATTCAATTAAATATTTCACTGAATTAATTGCAAATAATGATATATATTTTGACAGTTTAGGTTTTTTAAGAAAAGACAATAAGAACATCATGATTGATTTTGGCGGTATTGCCAAGGGCTATATTGGTGAATTAATAAAACGAATTATTAGAGAAAATGGATTTAACAAAGCAATTATTGATATTGGTGGTGATATTGTTCTTTTAAATGATGATGAAAAAAAACCTTTTAGAATTGGAATAAGAAAGACAAATGGAGAGGGCATTGTGAGAACCATAGAGATTATGAGTGGCGGAGTAATGACATCAGGTGATTATTTTCGTTTCTATGAAATTAATGGAATCAAGTATTGTCATATTATTAATCCAAAAACAGGATTACCGAATATATTCAGACATTCAGTAACAGTTATATCTGATAATGGAAGTTTGTCAGATGCCTTTGCAACTGCATTAATGCTAATGGACACAATAGAAGCAGCAAAATTTGCTAAAAAGGAAGGAATAGATGTTTATTTTCAATGATTGCAGGGACGTTGGTCAATTTCAATAACCTTTTTGAAAGGAGTTTAATATGTCGCGAGTAGCCAGAATTGATAAAGAAGGATATTTTTATCATATAATTTGTAGAGGGCAAAGAAAAGATGCTATTTTCTTTTCCAAAGATGATATGAATGAGTTCTGTCATATCACAAATTATGCTTTATCAAAAACTGATATTTCAATTACAGCATATTGTTTAATGAATAATCATATTCATTTGCTTGTAAAACGAAATAAAATACCTTTAGAAAGATTTATGCGAATACTTGAAACAACATATGCAATATATTTTAATAGGAAATTCAATTTAGTTGGGCATGTTTTTCAAGGAAGATATAAAGCTTATATCATTTTGGATGAAAGGCACTTGTATTCAATAGTACAGTATATTCACAATAATCCAGTTGTAGCAGGAATAGTAAGTAAAGCATATCAATATTTTTATTCAAGTGCATCTATTTATCAAGCACATAAGAAATATTCTGGAATAGTCATTAGGAAAGAAAAATTTAGGAAAATTAGAATAAAAAATATTGGTAAGAAATATAATCATTCTGATTTTTATATTGGAACAAAGAAATCTTATTTAAAAATTAATAAAAGAGAAAAGGGTAGAGAGAAAACT
>JAUVJU010000161.1 GCA_030592285.1 Caldifarciminota bacterium | reverse complement strand
TATATTCCGAATAATTTGAGGATATATTCCGAATAATTTGAGGAATATGTTGAGGGCTTGACCTGTCCACAATTATAAAAACAATAAAATGTATTATGTTTTGTAGGGGCAGACCTGTGTGTCTGCCCTAATGATGGGCGAACACATAGGTTCGCCTCTACATTTATTTGGTTGTGTGAGGGAGCATGCCATAGGCATGTCAAGAAAATAAAATAAAAATAAAAAATAAAAAGAAAACAAAGAAAGAAAAAAATATTTTTTCTTAAAAAACATTAATAAGTGTAAGAACTCCAAGAATAATAATTATAATACCAATAAGTAATTTCAGATTCTTTGCCTTAACTTTTTTAACCGTATAGGCAGCAAATGGTGCTGCAGCAATTGAGCCTATGCTTGTTGCCAATACCAAACCCAATATTAATTCCCTATTGAAAATAATATATAGAACAAATGCTACAATACATACAAACAATTCTGCAATTGTAGTACTGCCAACAGCATTCTTAACTTTCCTGCCGCTCACCAATTGTCCCCCGGTAATTAGTGGTCCATATCCGCCACCGCTTATACCTTTATTGAAAGCACTAATAATGGCAATTATTGATAAACCATACCAATTCAATTTCATTTGATGATTTCTTTTTATAAGTATAATTATACCTATTACAAGAACCATTATTCCTACATATATTGTTAATACATTTGACGGAAGTTTGATTGCACAAAATACAGCAATAACTGCTCCTATAGTTCCAAATCCCGATAATAGAATAATTACCTTTGAATCATTTGATCTATATTCAAGATTTACATTCCCTAATTTGTAATGAAAAAATCCACCGATTGCTCCGCCTGCGATCTGTCCAATAAGCACTGACTGAACAACTGCTAATGGCTCAAATCCCATTAATAACAGTATTGGAGTTAAAGTTGTTCCATAACCCATTTCAATAGTAGCGTCCGCATATTCACATATAAATGCAATGAATACTACAATAATAAGTAATAATTGATTATCTATCATAAGAACATTATGTATAAATTTTCTTTTAAGTCAATAATTAGTCATAATTTCTTATAATAATTTAATAAATATAAAATAGTATAATCCACTTAAATAAAAGTATTTAGTATGTAAGTTTTAAATGATAGATATTTAAATTATTACAGTATTCCTTCAATTGAAATAACCGGTTATATAAAAATCAATGGTATTGTTTCTGAAATTTCGGGGGTAGGCTGGATAAAAAGAACTTGGGCAGAAGTTCCACAAGTAGGCAATGTTTGGATAAATATGATGATGAGTAATGGTATTGATATACTTGCAGTTCAATTCAACAATAAAGAAAAATTTCTTGATATATATATCAAATACTAAAATTTTTTCGTATAATTATATTATTATAAAACCTTTATCATATATTAAATCAGATATACTATATTATCAATATTCTTGTAGAATTAAAAGTTCAGATGCAGATTTTGATGTAATAGTAAAACCTTTATACTTGAAATGTGTTTTATTACCTGGATTCATTTCAGTCCCATGTAGCATATTTGGTTATTATAAAAATGATACTGTATATGGAATTGGGTATACCGAGTGTTGTGATTATTATGGGGTTCAAAAATTCAATGATTACTCTGAAATTTTATACCAAAATCCTTTAGATCAAATGAAAAATAGTATTGATTTATTTATAAAAGCAAAACACAATAAATCTATCTTTTACAATAAATAAAAATAGTGACTTGTTATGTATAATCTTTATATCTTGTGATTTTTTTATTTTTCGTATAATTAAATCCTTTTACAATCATTATTGCATAACACTTATTATTATGATATTATTATTAATTAGATAAAGGAGATTTTATGAAATACTTTCTATTATTATTTTTAATGCTTATAATATCAATTATGCTAATGTCTGAAAATCTTATACCTAATCCTGATTTTGAATTATGGATAAATGATTATGATTGTACATCATGGAGCGGTGACTCATCATCTGTTTTCTATATAACAAAGGAATCCGATACTGTTTTCAGCGGTTTATATTCCATAAAAGCAAACATCTTCACCACTACACAATCAAGTTGTGATATTATATCCGACACATTTGCTGTTATTCCCGGTGATACCTATGACTTTTATTATAACCTTTTTGATAATGATCCTGCTGCAAATGGCAGATACTATTTCTATTATTTTGATTCAGGGAAAAATTATTTGGGGAATTACTATGGAACATACACTTCAGATAATACGATCTGGCAAATATTATCCGGAGAATATGTGATTCCTGCTGGAGCATACTATCTATTTTCTGGTTTTAGATTCTATGATACCGGTTCATGGGATGGAGATGCTTATATCTATATTGATTCTGTCTATTTTGGAAAAGAAGGAGGATCTCCAGTAAATGCACTGCCGCAATTCAGTTCGCATCAAAGAACTCCATCAAATCCCGCTCCATCTGAAACTGTTTACACATCCATAATTATAACAGATAATTCTGCTGTAATTTCTGACACAATGTTTTATAGATTGGATGCAGGAACATGGAATCCTATTATCAGGGATTCATTAGTATCCGATAGATACTATTATACTCTATCAGGACAGGGATTAGATACTGTTGTAGATTATTACTATAAGGCAATTGATGATTCTTCTGCTGCATCCATTTCTGATACATTCAGTTATACTGTTTCATCAGGAAGCGGAGTGGGCTTAAGGATTTTATTTGATTTTACCAAAGAAGAAGATGCAGGCAATGCTGATTGGATAATTGATACTAATTATCCCAAACCATTACCTGATGATCCTACTGCTGAGGATGACTGGCTTGGAGCAATATCCTATTGGGGATTTGAGCTTGATTCGTCCGGTTATGTTTGTAGAACATTACCCCCCGCTTATTCAATCACTTATGGTACTGCTGATAGTATGGATCTGCAGAACTTTGATGTATTTATTATACCAGAACCACAGAATCCTTTTTCTGCAAGTGAAAAATCAGCAATATTTGATTTTGTCAGAAATGGAGGCGGATTATTTATGGTAGCGGATCATAATGCTTCTGACAGGAATTCAAGCGGCTGGGACTCACCAAGGGTTTTCAATGATCTGGGTTCAAAGGATAGTTTTGGAATGCATTTTGACACTACAGGTGAAAGTTATAATAGCATTAGTGTTACATGCACATCATTTACTGGTCTTGATTCTATATATAATGGTAAATTTGGAAATGCTCAGGGCAGTAATTTTACTTTTCATGCAGGAACAACAATGCCGGCATCTACAAAGGCAATTGAGATTGCACCATATCCATTTGATGCTTCTTATAGTATGCTATCTGTTGCATACTTTGGTGATGGAAAGGTTGCAGGAATGGGAGACAGTTCCCCTGCAGATGACAGCACGGGGCAGGCTGGAAATACCCTTTATATGGGCTGGGAAGATGGAATAAATAGAATGTTAATAATGAATACAACATGGTGGCTTTCTATTAATAATATTACAAGTCAAATTAATAGTATTAATACAAATTATGAAATTATCAATGATAAAATATATATCCATGTAGATTTAACTAATAGCAGCGAATTTATTAATATTCGCCTTTACAAAAAATCAAATAAAAAAAATAATTATGTTTTTATTGATTCAAAACCATCTAAAAATACTGTTCTTTTTGAGGATAATATTAATAATAATTATGGAAGCATATATTACAAAATCACAGGTATCAACAAAAATGGTAAGGAGATTTTTATCACTCAATTAAAAACACCAAGAAATAATAATATTGATATTGCAGATAATATTATTACCAATGGAATAATCAAAATTAAAAGTGATATATTCACATATCAAATAATTGATTGCT
>JAUVJU010000168.1 GCA_030592285.1 Caldifarciminota bacterium | reverse complement strand
GAAACAAAAGCATAATCACCCCTGCTTTGCGGTGGAACTCCTCTCCAGAATCTATTATACGGATCATTTTGTGCTGTTTCATATCCCCACTTTTTTAGTGAAAATGGTGGATTGGCAACAACAATATCAAATTTCATTAAGGTATCGCCCTCTTTTAATTCCGGATTAAGGATTGTGTCGCACCATTCAATCTTTGCTGAATCCATATTATGTAAAAACATATTCATTTTGCATAATGACCATGTTGAACCATTACTCTCCTGTCCTCCAAGATAAAAATCATCTGAATCTACTTCATTTGCCACTTTTATAAGAAGCGAGCCAGAACCACATGTAGGATCACAAATTTTATCACCGATTTGAGGATTAACAAGCTTGGCAAGTAAAGATGATACTTCGGGAGGTGTATAAAACTCTCCTGCCTTTTTGCCCGCTCCTGCTGCAAATCTTGCAATAAGATATTCATATACATCTCCTATAACATCTCTATTACCAATAATGGATGGTCTTAAATCAAGTCGTTCATCTCCAAAATCATTTAATAGATTTTTTAATCTTTTATTTCGTACTGCTGTTTTGCCTAATGCTGCCTCACTGTTAAAATCAACATTTCTAAATACATTTTCAAGTTTTGATTTATTGAATTCCTCAATTTCCCTTAATGCATGATTAATCTGTTCACCAATATTATCACTTTCTTTCTGCTTAAACAGATAATCAAAATCACATTTTTCAGGCAGCATAAATCTCTCTCTGGCAAGCGACCTTTTTATTCTATCTTTGTTGCCCTTGTACTTTTTTTCATAATATGCCTTTCTATCCTTTTGTATATCAGTAAGGTATTTAATAAAAAGCATAGTTAATATATAATTCTTGTATTCAGCAGGATCAACTGTTCCTCTAAATGTATCGCATGCACTCCATACAATGCTATTTATTGTATTTTGATTGCCGTTTTCATTCATTTATCTACTCCTTTGAATATTTGTTCATTTAATATTCCTATTATTATCTTATCATATTTAGATGATAATGTGTTAATTATTGTTCTTTTTTTCTCAATTACATTATATAAATTGATTATTGTTCTCTGCTCATCAATAGAAGATATGGGAATTTCAATATTGCTTAAATTTGATTTTGTTATAAATGATATTATTGCTCCACCGGCAATTTTATCAATTTCACTTTTTAAACCATTACTATTAAGAATAATCCATAGATATTTGGGCAATATTTCCTTTGATTTTAATTTTAATATATAAAATGTATGTCCTGCAATTGTATTTTCTTCATCTTTATCAACAAATACAAAGGAATGTTTACTCCCACGAGCCTGGAAAAGCAAATCTCCATTATTCACTATATAGTTCTTATAATCACGATTAACATTAATTACATCCAAATGAGCCCAATTAATAGAGTTATCTTTGTTGATGTCTTTACCCTGAATCAATCTATATCCCCTATTATTATAATTATCATAATCAATGCGCTCTTGATAACCGCTCTGTATGTGAAAGATCTCTTCAATCTTCATTATTTTTATGTTTTTTTGCATAGGTATCCTTAGTTAGTATTGTCTATACTAACACTATACTTCATTTTTCCGATTTGTCAAGGGGTTCCTTGTAAGTATTTCTTCTACTTATTGCCGTTCTATTCCCACAATACTTTATTTAATGTATTTCTGAATCACTTCTTCTAATATATTTATTATTTCTTGCAATTTTACTGGTTTTATCATAACTTTATGTATATTTAACTTTATCAAAACATCTTTCTGAATAATATCACCATAGCCAGTACATATTATTATGGGAATATCATTATTAATTTCACGAATCTTTTCAGCTAATTCAATTCCTGTTAAACCTGGCATTGTCAGATCCGTAATAATTATATTGTATTTATCCGGTTCATTTTTAAATAATGAAAATGTATTAATGCTATCATTCATTACTGTGACATTGTGTCCTATTTTTGTTAGTAATTCTTTAAATAATTTTGTTAATGATTCATCATCATCAATAAATAATATATTTAATACTTTTGAGTTACTTTTTATTTTTTTTGCTTCTACCTGTTTTTTAGATTCATATTTAACTATTGGTATATATATTTCAAATGTAGTTCCTATATTTATTTTGCTTTTCACATTTATTAGTCCTCCATAATTATGTACAATATTATAAACAATTGATAGACCGAGTCCCGTACCCTGTTCCATTGTTTTCATTGTAAAATATGGATCAAAAATTTTCTTTATCACTTCTGATGACATTCCTTTCCCTGTATCAGATACAATTAGTTTTACATAGGTTCCCTTTTTTAAATCACCTATTTCATTATCATATTGAATAATCTTATCTGTTAATCCTAATAAAATGGTTCCTTTACTGTTTTCCATTGCTTGATAAGCATTTGTGCATAAATTTGTAATAATCTCATATATATCGGTTTCATCTCCCCTAATATAACTAAAACTGTTTAAATTCTTTTCTATTTTCACTGTTGAAGGTATTATTGCCTTTATCATATCAATACTGTTTTCAACAATACTTTGGATGTGAATATTTATCAATTCTCCTTTTTTATGTTTAGTAAAATCAAGTATCTTCTTTACAAGATATTTACCTCTATTACTGCCTTTTTGCATCTCATTCAGTGAATTATTAATTGCAATATTCTTACTTTTCTCCATTTTTGCAAGTTCAATATTCCCACTTATAATTGCTAAAACATTATTGAAATCATGGGCAATACCACTTGCAAACTTTCCTATTGTTATCATTTTTTCCGTTTGTCTTATTCCATCCTCTATTTTTTCCTTCTCAGTAATATCCTTTTTCAAAATTATAAAAGCAATTATTTTCCCTGTGTTATCTTTTATAGGTGTAATTGTTGATTCATCTTTATATGTCTCCCCATTTTTTCTTTTACTAGTAATTGTTCCTTTCCATGTTTTTCCGGACATTAATGTATTCCATATATCTTCAGGGCATTTTTTATCATGATATTCACTTTGTAATATTCTTGGTTTTTCACCTTTCAATTCCTTTTCCGAATAGCCTGTAATTTTTTGATAAGCCTTATTAACATACTGTATAATCCCATTTTCATCGGCGATCAAAAGACATTCATCAATTTGTTCAATGCCTGTTATTAATAGATCATGTTTTTGTCTCACTATCTTTAACTCATTTATATTTGCCGTTAAAATATCGCCCATTTTATTCAATCCACTGCCCAATTCTCCAAATTCATTTTTATAATTTACTTTAAGTATATTTGGCTTTATATTACTATTTATTTTTTTAACAAATGTAACAATTTTCTTAAGCGGAGAAATTATTTGCTTATATATAATCAAAACTAGAAATATTAGAAATGTAAATAGTAGTATTATGACAGTATAAAACATTTTATTCACATAGGAAAATATACTTGTTACTTCGTTTTTGCTATATCTAACCGATATAAATATATTACAATAATCTATATAATCAACAATAGTTATAATTTTACTCCCATTGTAATCTGTTGTTTCTACAATTTCATGCTTTTTTTCATTTATCTGTGCAGCATATATTTCCTCTAATTTATTTTCATTGGTAAAGTAAAATCGTTTAGTGGATTCAATATGATATCTATTTGAAATTATTAATATACTCCTTCTATCTGTTTCCTTTATTAAT
>JAUVJU010000053.1 GCA_030592285.1 Caldifarciminota bacterium | reverse complement strand
TTTTGATGCAGTCAAAGACAAACCCGACAGGGAATATTCAGTAGGAGAGGAATAAATAGGAATATGCTTGTAGACCGATAAGATATATTATGTAAAGTTGGAAGAATAGAGATAAGATAAACCAACATTTACATAACATACTAATATATATAAGTTACCAAAATATAATATCCAACATTTACATAACATACTGATATATATAAGTTAAAATGATATAAAAGATAGATAAACCAACATTTACATAACATACTAATATATATAAGTTACCAAAATATAATATCCAACATTTACATAATATACTGATATATATAAGTTACCAAAATATAATATCCAACATTTACATAGTATACTGAGATATATAAGTTAACAGAAAATCATACATTTAATTATGTGACAGGGCTTGACCTGTTAACAATAATATGTAAAATCAATGCTTAACTTTAGATTTCAGGAGAATATTCAATATGTATTTTGTTTCATTATCATCATCTTCTGATGGAAATTCATATGCAATATACAATGATCCAAATGATATTATACTTATTGATGCTGGAATTGGCATTAGACGAATAGAAAGATCTTTTAAGGAATTATCATTAAAATTGGAGCATATAAACTATATTCTTATTACACATACACATTGTGATCATATTAAGGGTCTTAAAGCCCTTTTAAATCGTATTGATCCATTTCTTGTATGTAATAAAGAAAATATTACAAGAATTAAGGAGTATAATGCCGATATTCTTTCATTCTCGCATAATGAGCAATTTACCATATCTGATTTCACAATTATGCCTATTGAAGCATATCATGATACCCCTACAAATTCATTCACTCTTGAATCAAATCATTGTAAAGCTGGAATTCTTACAGATACAGGACATGTTAATGTTCATATGCTTAAACAATTGAAGAATCTGGATTTTCTAGCAATTGAAAGCAATTATTCCCCAATTCATCTTGCAAATTCCGGATACCCAAAAATGCTTCAAAGTAGAATCAATTCAAAATATGGACATTTATCCAATGAACAGGCATATAATACTATAAATATCCTGCAACACATTAAACTTAAACAAATTCTATTTGTTCATCTATCAAAACATTCAAATTCTCCTAATATATTAGAAGAAGGTTATATCAATATACTGAAAAAGAAATTCCCACATACGGATTTTAGTATTGCACCTTATAATTCATATTCCAAGGTTTTCAATATAGGAGTCCGATAATTTCAAAATAATCTCATTTAATACTAAAAATCCCCTATTTGTTGCTTTAAGATTTCCATTACTAAACTCAATTAAATTATCACTAATCATCATTTCAAGTAAATCTTTATCAATGATACCATAAATTGACTTATCAATACCCTTTACGCATCTCATTTTAAGCATAATATCTTCAATTGCTATCTGCTTTTCACTCAATATCTCTGTTTCAGATAATAGAGGATCCTTAAAATATAGATCCATTTCCCTTGTATTATTGTATCTCTTATGTCCATCAAAACCGGAAGCGGATAAACCATATCCAATATACTTATTATTTCTATCCCAATAAAGGGTATTATGTATTGACTCATATCCGGGTTTACTGAAATTGGATATTTCATATTGATTGAAACCATTATTCCTTAATTCACTTAGCACATACTTATATTCTTCTTCCAGTCCCCTCTTTTCCTTAATCCCCTGCTTGAAAAATGCAGTTCCTTCTTCAATACTTAAAATATATGCTGAAATATGTTGTATGGGCATATTAGAAAGTTTTTCAAGATTAATGAAATATCCTGGAATACCCCAAATGATGTCTATACTGAGATTTCTTGATTGATGTAAAATCATTGAAACAGCTCTTATGGCTGTTTGAGAATTGTGTGCTCTTCCCAAAAACTTCAAAACATCATCATTGAATGATTGTACTCCCATTGAGAATCTGTTTATGCCATAATCCAAATAATGATTGATTTTATCTTTTGTAATCGATTCGGGGTTCAGTTCAATTGTAAACTCTTTAAGTGATGATATATCATATGTTTCCGAAATGATTTCAATTGTATTCAGAATAAATTTCTCATCAATGCAGGATGGTGTGCCTCCTCCTATATATATTGTATCAGGGATATTAAAAAATCGATGTTTATTTCTTATTTCATATTCAAGTGATGAAAAATATTCATCATATGAATTATAATTGTCTGAAGCAAAATTACAATAATTGCATTTGCTTTTGCAAAATGGGATATGTATATAAATACCGTTCATTACAGAAGTTTGGTGATTTTTCGTTTAATAAGTGATAATGTTGCCTGTTTCTTGAAGATTGCAAGGATTATATGTTTTTTTATAATAAATATCCCGATTTTTTTCTTTTTAGCCGCAATAAAAAATGTTTCAAATTTCCAATCAAGTTTATGAAGAAGATCATCATCCAAGGTATTAATGATCTTTTTTAATAGTTTCTCCAAATCAGCATTACCTGAAATATACTCAAAATCACTTTTCAAAATGATATAGTCATCAAGATATGGAATAAGTGCCTTACTATTCTTTTTTACAGAATCCACACTAAGTTCAATTTCTCCATTTTTCATTTTACAAAAATTATTGATCACTAAGTCAGGATCTGTATTATCATCAAATCTACACTCTTTAATATTCCCAGATTCAAAAATAATGAATCTTTTATCCGAGCCCCTTATATATCCGCTCTTTTTATGATTTATAAATTGATTTATTCTTCTTTTTAATGCAATTTCATTAATATTGAATTTCATTTTCATCTTATAAAACCCAATCTATTAATTCTAAATGAATTATTATATGAAAAATATACATAAAAAGGAATTGATTCAATATTATTAATACTATAACAGCCATTTTGCTTTGAATCATAGGAAGCATTAATATTATCTCCAATTACAAATATTTTACCATTAGGTACAATTATAGTATCATTATAATTTTCAATATTAAAGATCAATGTATCTCCTGGAATTCCTACACATCTTTTTATAAGTTTTTCTTTATCATTAATAATAATAATTCTATTTTTAAGATAAGTAGGATCTTCAATTTTCATAATTTGTAAATTTTTTAATAAATCCATATTTAAAGAAAGAATTATGTCTCCTTTTTGAAGCGTACTTTCCATTGATCTGCCTGAGATGTAATATGGAGTTACTATGAATAAATTTAGTGAAATTAGCAAGAATATTGAAATAAGCAATGTTGAAATAAGAAATTTATTTCTATTTTTCATCATCAATACTTAATGCAGCCAAAAATGCATCTTGTGGGATCTCTACTTTACCAACACTTTTCATTCTCTTTTTTCCCTTTTTCTGCTTTTCCAGCAATTTACGCTTTCTTGTAATATCACCACCATAACATTTTGATAATACATTTTTTCTTAATGCCTTAACAACTGTTTTAGAAATGACCTTACTGCCGATAGATGCCTGAATTCTAATTTCAAAAAGTTGTCTATGTATTGTTTCTTTCAATTTTCTTGCCATTTTACTGCCAAAGAAAAATGATTTATCTCTGTGTACAATGGATGATAAGGCATCAACTCTTATACCATTAACAAGAATATCAAGTCTAACAAGATCACTTTCCTTATATTCAAGTAATTGATAATCCATTGAAGCATAACCCTTTGAAAGTGTTTTCAATTTATCAAAATAATCAAATATCACTTCAGACATTGGTATATAATACTCCATTAATACGCGCTTATTTGCAATATATGTAATGTTTTTCTGAACTCCCCGTCTATCCTGTGATAATTTCATAATATATCCAATATACTCTGGTGGAGTAAAGATCTCAAGTTTTAAAAATGGCTCAAGGATTTTTATACCTCTTGAAAGGTCAGGTAATAATGCCGGATTATCAATAATTGTTTCCCTACCCTTGATATCAACAATCTTGTAAATCACATTGGGCATTGTTGCAACAATAGATACATCAAATTCATTTTCTAATCGTTCCTGAATTATTTTCATATGCAGAAGTCCGAGAAATCCACATCTAAATCCAAATCCTAATGCCTGAGAATTTTCTGTTATATATGAAAATGCCGCATCATTGAGTTTTAATTTAGCCATGGAATCCTTCAATTTCTCATAGTCCTCGCTATATGATGGATAGAAACCACTAAATACCATTGGTTTCACTTCCTTGTATCCCTTAAATGGTTCTACCTTGTCATCTTTTAAATGTATGGTATCACCTATATGTATCTCTTCCAAATTCTTTATACTGCAAATAATATATCCTACATCACCGGATCTTAATTCTTTTATAGGCTGCATCTCAGGAACAAATATACCAACTTCTGTTACTTCATGAATATCACCTGTTGAATAAAATATAATCTTATTTCCTTTTTTCACAGAACCATCAAAGACCCTGACAAATGGTATTGCACCTCTATATGAATTATAATTTGAATCAAATATCATTGCTCTAAGAGGAATATCTGCATTGATTTTTGGTGATGGTAATTTTTTAATTATTACATCAACTAACTCATCAACCCCTGTTCCATCCTTTGCAGAAACAAGAATAATATCATTCTCATTACAATTTAAGAGTTCAACAATCTCTGATCCCGATAATTCAATGTCCGCGGCAGGAAGATCAATTTTATTTAGTACAGGAATAATTGGTAAATTATTTTTTCTTGCTTCATTAAGATGACTTATTGTCTGTGCCTCCACACCCTGGGTTGCATCCACAAGTAAGATGGCACCTTCACAGGCAGCCAGTGAACGAGATACCTCATAAGAAAAATCAACATGTCCTGGAGTATCAATAAGATTAAAAATGATATCTTCATCCTTCCATTTAAACGGAATACGCACATGATGTGCCTTTACTGTAATACCATGAT
This sequence comes from Caldifarciminota bacterium, assembly GCA_030592285.1. Classification (GTDB taxonomy): domain Bacteria; phylum Hydrothermota; class 32-111; order 32-111; family 32-111; genus JAUVJU01. The sequence goes on along the minus strand of JAUVJU010000053.1, from coordinate 8,102 downwards.
CCCGTTCAACCTGCATTGAATCAAGGGATTGTTCTATGGAATCATTCTTCTTTTTAAATCCTGTTATCTCCATCAATCTATCTGATAGAGTGGATTTCCCATGATCAATATGAGCAATAATTGAAAAATTTCTTATTTTAGTCATAACATAAATATAATAAGGATATACCTATAAAAGTAAAGTAAAATGATAGGGACGTGTTGTTACCAATAAAAAATGTCCCCTTAAATTACTATTAATAAATGTCCCCTTTTTATGATATATAGTAATAACTACCTTTGCTCCGTCACACAAGTAAAGGTTGCATATTCCGAGTAATCCGAGGAATATGTTACATAAAACTTCTATTTCTTCAGCTCCCTCACACAACCAAATAAATGAGCTGCTGCTAGTATAATAAATACCAATTGTATCGCAGATGCTCATTATATTGGTTGTCTTCGTCCGCTTCTTTTAAGAATAATTTGAGTAATATGCTCATCCTCTTTCTTGTCCTCCTCCGCTATTAGTATTCTTATGTGTAATAAAAGGGACAATTTTTTATGGTAATAACAGTAGAATCGATAGGGACGGTTGTTCACATATTATAAATACTTCTTAGGATTTACAAAATTTGAACAACCGTCCCTAATTATCTTTATTCTCTGAATTCCCTTGCATCAATTTTGTGTTGATTCAATTTTAGATGCATATTCTGTCTTGCAATACAGGCAATTTTAGCTGCCTTTGAAACATTTCCTTTACAGAATCTGATTAATTCCACTATATATTTCTTTTCATAATGATTTATTGTGCTTTTTAATGATCTATTTATTGGAATGATATCAATAGAACTATTGGGATTAAATTTGAAAAGTGAATCAGGTAGATTCTTAATATCAATAATATCACCTGTATTAAGAGCATAACTGCTTTCTAAAACATTTTCTAATTCTCTTACATTGCCGGGCCATGAGTATCGCATTAATGTATCAAGTGAATTTTGAGTAATGCCCTTTATTTTCTTCTTGAATTTTACTGCATTCATTTCAAGAAAATAATCAATAAGAACAACAATGTCTTCCTTTCTTTCCCTTAATGGTGAAATTGCCAGATTTACTACATTGATTCTGTAAAAGAGATCCTCACGAAATAGATTATTTTCAATTCTATCTTTTAGATCCTGATTTGTAGCAGAAATAATCCTTGCATTTGTCTTTATTATTCTTGTACTGCCTAAAGGAATAAATTCTCCGGAGTCCAATACTTTCAGAATTTTTGCCTGCAAATTCATAGGCATATCTCCAATTTCATCAAGAAAGATTGTACCATTATTTGCAGTTTTAAATAATCCATCCTTATTTCTATAGGCACCAGTGAATGCACCTTTTTGATATCCAAACAATTCACTTTCAAGTAGATTGTCAGGTAATGATGAACAATTAATAGGTACAAATGGATGTTCCTTTCTTATCCCCGAATAATGTAATGCCTTAGCAACCAGGTCCTTTCCTGTTCCGCTTTCTCCTGTAATAAGTATATTAACATCAGTATCCGATACCTGTTTTATTGTTGTAATAATATCCTTAATTTTTTTACTTTTTCCAATAATTCCTCTATAATTATATTTATTGCTGATTTCCTGTTTAAGATCACTATTTTCATCAATTATACTTTTCCATTTTAATGCCTTTTCTATTGTAATTAATAGTTCCTTTGATTTGAATGGTTTCTTTATATAATCAAATGCCCCATATTTCATTGCTTTTACTGCATCATTAATTATGGCATAACCAGTAATAACAATAACAGGTGTTAATGGTGCAAAGTGTGATATGTCAGGCATTATATCAATACCTGAATCACCCGGCAAATTTACATCCAAAATAATTAAATCAAAATATTCTTCCTTTATAATTGCCAATGCTGATTCTGCTGTATCGGTGGTCTTTACTCCATAATTTTCTGATTTTAGAATATTTTTTATTAAGGATCTAATTGTTTCTTCATCATCAACAATTAATATTCTTAGATTTTCCATTGTTCTCTCCTATTTATTCACAATAGGAATAATAAATGATAATTCAATTACATTCCCATTATAATTAATAAAGTGTTCTCCATTAAGTTCAATAAGGTTATTTTCAATTAATTTCCAATAAACAATTTGAAAATCATTAAAAAGTCTATTATTATCAATCTTGTTTTTATTGCTTATATCATCATTACTAATATTATCCATTGAGAAAAAGAATATATATTCTGCATTTTCCTCTGATAAATCAATATCTATTTTGTTTTTATTTCCCTCTGAAGAGTGGAACATAAACATTAACACATTAAAGAATAATGATTGCATAATACATTTATTGCCAATTGATGATGATAGTATAGAACTTGAGCAGGATATTTGAATACCATGTGTGTTGAAAAAATCCTTTAAAAGAATAATTTGATCAATGGTCTCAGTATTAACATCAATTGGTATTTTGATATTACCTTCACAATACTTTAATTCACGAATCTTTTTTATCATATCAACAATCTCATTAATTGCTTTTTCTATTGCATTTAGTTCCATAATATGAATACCTTCCTTGTCTTTCATATTAAGTAGATCAATCTGCAAAAGAATTGATGTAATAATATTAAGAAAATAATGATTTATCCCATTTGATATTTCAGATGTTAGTAAATAATTTTGATTATTATTAAGTATATTTTGCAATGAATTTGAAAATATCTCATCTCTTTTGGTATTCATTTTTCACTCCTTAGAAATGCTTAATAGCATTTCTGAATTGTTTTTCTCAATAAACAAAGTAAATGATTCTAAAATCTTTCCATCAAATTGTTTATTCCTCAATTTATTCATTCCTTCCATAATAGCATAAATGTCAATATCCTTTTTGGAAGACATAGAAATATATATTTTTACAAAATAGGTAGTAATAGCAAGTAAACGAGAACTATAAGGGATATCATCACCTTTCAGGGGTTTCTTTCCAGTACCATCATAATGTTCTTCAATGCAATCAATAATATATTTTAGTTTTTCTAAAAACATTATTTGTTCTGTTATTGAACTTAATTTTGATTCAAAGTCTGTTCCTGATAATGGTTCATTTAGATTGGAAATGTATTCTTTTACTTTTTCTATTCTCTGCTCAGAGTTTATACTGCTGCCATTATTCATTGAACCCAAATAATTATATAGAAAGGCAGCATATCTTATTTGTTCAATTTTCTCAATATCCAGATTTAAATATTCAGCGAATTCAGCAGAAATTGAACTTGTCATTTCAATTATTTTCTCCAAATTCGTATCCTCAATTTTTGTTACAGACATAATTGCAAGGATTAATCCTGCTAATTTTGAATCTGTATTTCTTATAATACTTATCTGTTTCAATTTTAAAGCAATATATATTGATAGCATACTTACTGTTTCCATTTCCATATGCTTGAAAGTATAATCCCTTTTTATTATTATAAATCCCCAATTAGTATTTTCAAATGTAATATGAGCAATAATGTCCCTATCATTTATATTCATTCTTTTAGATGAAATTATTTGTTCAATATTTGATTTCACTACATTATCCATTTCATTATCTGCTTTTTTACTTATACTATTTAATCTAACAGGTTTATTCTTATCAAATTTGTAAAAATATATAAAAGATGTATTAACAATATCAGATAATTCATCAATGCAATGAGCAATAAAATCGGTTTCATTATTAACATTACCCGTTTTTCTCTGAAAATTATTGATAATAAGTGTTCTGTCAAGAAGAGAAAACATATCAATATTTTCCTCTTTGTGTTCTTTGTATTTTATTAAATGTGCTATTGCACCTCTTGAATCAAGAATAACCTTTCTCTTATTTGCTGCAGTTCTTAATACGGATATAATATCTTTCATATGAATGGGTTTTTGAATAAAATCCAATGCTCCATATCTAAGCGCTGTAATAATATTATCAACCGTAGGATAAGCAGTCATAATTATTACCTGAATATCATCATCAATTTCCTTTACTTCTTTTAAAATATCCAAGCCCGACATATTAGGTAATGTAATATCTATGAACATAATATCCGGCATAAATGTGGGGATATTTTCAAGTGCTGATTTCCCATCATAGTATACATTTACATTCCAATTGGAATCATAACTTTCCAATGATTCCTTGATTGTGTCTGTTAGGGTCTTGTTATCGTCAATGATTATTACTTTCATCAAACCTCCATTTTGTATCCTCCTTATATGCAAACTATATGCCATATGTAAATTATACAATATCACCACTTAATTTGTCAAGCCTATATGGATTATTTATTATTTTTGTATTTTGCAAGTAGGAATGATTTAAGCATCGTTATAATACACCTTACGAAATGCATTATTTGCATTACATGTCATTTAATCATGACATACTCTCTGATAATATATATGCATTTTCAATAAGATATGAATAAATATTGGGTATTTTTCTGAATTGTGTCTCCATATCAGTAATTGTCCCACAGTATTTAATGATAAATTTATTTGATTTATTATTTAGATTAATGAGATTTTTGAATAAAATACTTGTAATTGAATCATTGCTGATATTTTCTAAATCAGTGATCATTATAGTAATATCTGAAAATTCCCTATATTCCCCATTACTCTTTAACAATTTATTAATAGGGATTTTTTTAATATTATCTAAATAGGGAATTTCTTTATTATATGCAATTAAAATATTCTTTTCTGGTTTATTATTCTTTATAAAGTCAGATATTAATTGCCTTTCCAAATATATTTCATTTATACATTTTAAAAAATCATTATAAATAAATGGTTTTCTTATAAAACATCTATACTCAACATCTCCTAACTCTCTTTCTACAAATTCCTTACTTTCTACTGAAATAATAATGATCTCCATTTGTAAATTACTATCATTTAATGTTTTTATTAATATCTTACTTTTTTTATCAGATAGTATTATATCAATGAAAAGAATATCTGTTTTTTTTATAGTATCTGATTTAATAAATGAATTAATATTCTTAAATGTATTGATTTTATATTTTTTATTTTTCATTATTAATTCCAGAATCTGAAGTAATAATTCATTATTATCTATCACACTTATATTCATTGTGCCTCCTATGTTGCAGTACATAAGTGCAATATCTATGCCAAATTAAGTATCCTATTTTTCAAAGCATACAAATTCTCATTATTAATATTGTAATGACACTGTGCCGAAAGTATGACAAAAACTGGGGTTAAACCTTGAATATATAGCCAGCAAGAGAAAGATATATAAATATTGATAAAATATCAACAATTGAAGCAATAAACGGAGCAGACATTAATGCTGGATCAAGTTTCATCTTTTTGAAAAGTAATGGGAATAATGCTCCAAGTATATTTGCTAATGTTACAACTGTAACCATTGAAATAGCAACAGTAATGGCAAGACGAAAATCATTGTTAAGTATAATTGCTCTTAAACCTGCTGCTAAACCAAGAAGTATGCCAAGAATTATACCAATGGAAATTTCTTTTAATAAAATAATCTTCACATCTGAAAATTTGACCTCTCCTGTTGCAAGTCCCCTAATGATAATTGTAGATGACTGTGTTCCTGCATTACCTGCAGAACCATTAAGAAGAGGTAGAAAAAATGTTAAAGCAATAACACTATGTAATACACTTTCCTTTAATTGCATTATATAGCCAGAGATAAACCCAACAATAACAAGTAAAAGCAGCCAGACAATTCTCTGTTTTGCTAATTTAAATGGATTAGCATCAAGATAATCTGCTTCTCCTTCAACTGATCCATGTCTGAGAAAATCCTCAGTATCTTCTTCAATAACAACATCAACAATATCATCAATAGTAATTATACCGAATAATCGCATATTCTCATCAACTACAGGTACTGCAAGCAAATCATAATCAGCAATTATCTTTGAAACCGCCTCCTGATCATCATTAACATTAACAAAAACAAAATCAGTTTTCATAATATCACCAATCAATTGATTGTCCTTTGCAATGATAAGTGCTTTTAACGAAAGTACACCTCTAATAATTCTTTCATTATTGGTAATATAAATGGAATAGATTGTTTCCCTGTCAGGTGCTATTTTTTTTAAATGGGTAAGACCTTCTTTTGCAGTCATATCCTGTCTTAAAGCGGCATATTCGGTTGTCATTATAGAACCGGCAGTTTCTTCATCATATTTTATAAGTCGTTTAATATCATTTCGTTCTGCCTGTGCAATAAGAGGCATTAGCGTATTTACAAGATTATCATCAAGTGATTTAACAAGATCAACCCTGTCATCTGATGACATTTCTTCAATCATAGTGATCATATCATTTCTATTAAATGTTCTAAATATCTCTTCTCTATCATCATCATCAAAATATTCAAATATATCAGATGCTTTTGGGAATTTGATATATTCAATTATTTTTCCAATCTCATCAATCTCAAGTCCCTCAATAAGTGAATAGATCTCAAATGGATGTACATTCTCAAATATTGAGTATATCTGCTCCTTAGCACTCTCTGATTTAAGTATGTTTCGCAGTTCCGGTCCTGCTATTGATATTTTTTTCTTCATTTCTTTTTATTTACTACATTATTCATTTTATAAAAATCATCAATTATTGTTTTGTCCTGATTAAACCATTTATGAATAAGTCCGGTAATTGCTTTTGTTTGAGAATTAAAAATTGCATCCTGTGCCTTTGAGAAATATGTTTTCTGCACTCCGGGCAGTGTTCGTACTACTTCAATTTCACACAATGCATTAATATGCTTCTGAATATCATTCTCCTTAATACCTGTGATTTTAGCAATTTGTTCAATTGTTAGCATCTTTTTTGATAATAATTTAAATATTCTTAAACACTCTCTATTAGCAAATATCCCAAATACATTTATTACTTTATCCATAAAATCTCCTTTTTGCTATTATACAAAATTATCCGTTTCTGTAAATAGGATATAATATGAATGTAGTTAATATTAAAAAATATTTCCTATATTCATAGGAGCACACCGTCCCGTGCCGCCCCCCCCCCCCGGTGTCATCCCAAACTTGATTTGGGATCCATCTTGCCCGCCGTAGGGGCATGGCGTGCCGTGCCCTCTTATCTACTTCCCATTCTTTCTTTTCTTGAAAATCCTTTTCAAAAATTTGTAAGTAGATATCAATCTATATATATGATATGCAGTCGGGGGTTGACATTTTGACACTTTTTCAGTTCCTGTTGTACCATTATTGTATACCTTAGTGTGATATTTGTCAATATGTAGTGTTTTTTTTATTAAATTGATGTAAAAAGGTAAATAACTGTGAATAATACTGTCAAATTGTCAACCCCCGACTTAATCTTCTTCTTTACTACTGAATTGGGCGATAAGATTAATTATTGATTATTTATTAATAGATTGCAATTTGTCTTTAAATCCATTTGTGATATTGGATATATCTCCATATTCTACAGCGTACCAGAAACTAGATACCAGATACTTCTGCAATGTATTTCTGCAATCTACAATCTTCTCGCAAGAGGTCATAATTCTTAATAAAACCTTTTTTCATTTTTCTACCTCGTGTAAAGAAAAAAATGTGATTTTATTATTTCTTAATTGATAAAATTTTCGACAATAAAATTTTAGTCCAGATGAAATTTTCATAATTTTGGTTGTTTTGGAATCTTCGATATTTATTTCTAATAAATAGCCATAATCCTTAGAATAAATATATACTTTATCGTTAATATAAATTAACAATGAATGTCCTAACGAGTTCAAAATAAAATCATTTTTTACTAATAAATCGTTCCTTTTTAATGAAAGGAATATTAAACGTCGTTTGTTTTCTATTTTTTCTCCTGGAAAAGATATTATTATATATTTTTCATTTGAAATACGAAATACTGATTTAGGCATAATATCACCTGGAAATATTTTTTGTAATAATATTTCATTATTTTTATTGATTATAATAACACCTGTTGAATCAAAACCCGCTTTACCTCTATAAGTTATTATAAAATAATTCTCATTTGAACACATTCCTGCATCAAATACTCCCC
>JAUVJU010000191.1 GCA_030592285.1 Caldifarciminota bacterium | reverse complement strand
GAGTAATTCGAGGAATATGTGCGTCATTAGTAATCCGAAAAATATGTGCGTCATTAATAATTTGAAGAACGTATTAAAATCCATTTGTATTACCTTATTTCTATTCAATTCTGTCATTCCTGCGAAGGCATATTCTGAATAATTTGAAGAATATGTTGGAATCCATCTTTCTTCTTGAATTTGATTTGTGCTTCTTGTAAAATAGTAGCATGAAGCAATATTATACCTACATATTAGCAAGCAAGAAAAATGGAACACTATATATTGGTGTAACAAGTAATTTAATTAAAAGAACTTATGAGCATAAGAAACATGTTGAACCTGGGTTTACTCAAAAATATAATGTGCATAAATTGGTATATTATGAAGTATATGAAGAAATATATGATGCTATTGAAAGGGAAAAATGTTTGAAGAGATGGAAAAGAGAATGGAAGATTAAATTAATTGAGAAATCTAATCCTGATTGGGATGATTTGTATAATGGAATAATATAAGATGGATTCCAACATATTCTTCAAATTATTCAGAATATGCCTACGCAGGAATGACAGACAAGAGCGGATATGAATATAGGATGGATTCCTGCTTTCGCAGGAATGACAGACAAGAGCGGATATGAATATAATATGGATTCCAACATATTTCTCGAATTACTCGGAATATATACATTTTTCCTACGGAGAAAGACAACCAATATAATGAGCATCTGCGATACGATTGGTACTTACTATACTCGCAGCAGCTCATTTATTTGGTTGTGTGACGGAGTGGGGAAAAGATAAGAAATAAAAGCTTTTCATAATATATTCTTTGAATTACTCAGAATATACCCCTACAAAACATAATACATTATAATATTTGGAAAATATTATGAAATTAAGATATGGACAACCACAGTGAGTTGCCCATATTATTATTTCAGAATTGTAAATTTTCTTACTGTTTCAAAATTACCGGCTTTATAAATAACAAAGTATATTCCACTTACAAATGACAAATTGTTCATTGAAAAACTGTAAATTCCCGCATTACACATTTTATTGATTGGCATTGCAATATTCCTACCGGTTATATCATATAATGAAATGCTGACAAATTGTTTAACAGGTAAACTGTATCTGATAGTGGGGAAATTAATGCCCGGATTATTACCAATTAAATTAAATGAATAATTAAGTAATTTATTGGCAATAATGGAAACAGAACCAATAAGTGTATTATTATCAAATACTGAATAATTGTATTTCATTCCCGGTTTAATTTCATTATCCATTAAACTATTTGTATTAACAGTAAAGGATTTGATATTTCCAGAATGGTCTTTTCTTTTAATTATCCAGGAATTTGTTTTCATACTATTGCTTAATGCTTCCCATCTAAGCAGAATGCCCTTATCAGTATTTATTGCAGAAATATTGGTTTCATTAATACCTGTTAAATGTTCATTCAAATTACCAATTTCAATTTCCAGTATTGATGGTACATCATCAGGATTTAGCGTATCCGTAAACATACAGAAATCTAATCGTAAAGTGTCATAAATGGATTCATCTAATGCAGTTAGATCAATTGAACCATTTTTATGAATAGTTGTAAATCCTGCTAAGTTTCCCGGCAGATCGGCATTAGGAATATCATTCCAAATATCACTATCGCAGTACTGAACCCTTACAATAATTGAATCATTATTTGATGATTGCACCCAATATGTATATCCCCAATGTGTTCGGGAATATATATTATAAAGATCATTATATGCAAATGGAGCAGTTGTAAATGAGCCTGAATCAGCATATATCGGATATTCATTGCCAAAAAGAACATTGTCAAAGCCTGCTGCCCAGCCCCAATTACCGTTATCATCATAATTGAATATCACACGAATACTTTCTGCAGGCATATAGGAAGAAACATCAATATTTCTTGTATTTGATGAAGTTGTAGATGTACTAAATATATTTACATTACTCCATGAACCATTAAAGGTTTCAATATCAACAGAGAATTCTTCACCTAAATAATTCCTAAAAGCGTATGAAAAATTCAAATTTAATGAATCAATACCATTAACATAAATTGCAGGTGATATTGCACTTTCAATTGTAGCACCTGTACCGTTGCCTGCATCATCATCAGAATAATATACATAGTATGTTCCAGATGATGGAAGTGAGCCACCTAAATCGGCTTGTGAACCGGAAACAATGCTCCATGTATGAGTGTCACCATTGGGATTAACAATGGTCCATTCGGCAGGGATAACTCCACCTTCAAAATCCTCACAGTACAATGAATCAAATCCAGTGCCCATATTATTTATAAGTACAATACTATCACCCTGGATCTGAGTTCCTGTAAAGGAATTAAAAGAAAATTGATAATTATTATGCTGATAGAAAGCACAATTATCAGAACCAAGTCCTGTATTTATTGTAAAGGAACGAATTCCCGAATGTAATGACCAGTAATTACTGCCTGAAGGGTCTTTTGCACGAATTTTATAATAATATGTTATATTATCAGATAGAGATGGAAAAACAAAATTGGCAGTATCGCCTGAAGTATATAGAGCAGTAGTAACACTATCTGATGAGGAGAAAGAATTATTATCATCATATTCTATAAGATATAAAATATTATCATTTTCATTATCTGTTGCTCTAAACACAATTTCCGGATTTAAGGTATTAATTAAAATGCATTTGGGCATTGACAGTATTAAGGGTCTATTGGGATTTCCTGAAGCAATTAAAACCTTATTTTCATAAGGGAAATAATTGTGTGCAGTTATTGTAATATCCATACTATCAGAAGACAAAACATCAATATTTATAGT
>JAUVJU010000144.1 GCA_030592285.1 Caldifarciminota bacterium | reverse complement strand
CTATTTCAGGATGAAACAAAAGAAGGATTTAATAATACACTAAATTATATTTTTTCAAAACCCAATGATGAATTACATAAAAAAGGAATGGATGCCAAAAATTTTGTATTAACAAATAAAAATAATATTATTCAAGCAAAGAAAATCATTGATATGATAAATAAAATGCAAACTAAAGAAAAGAGATACTATGATTAATACAATGCTATCAAGCAGATCACAACAAAGGTTTATATTTATTCACATGGTCATTGCTGTTATTGTAATTCTCTGGCTAAATCAAGGAATGTTTTCATTTGCAAGTAATGTTCTTCCTTTTTATATCAAATGGGGTTTATTCTTTTCATGGTTTGGACTTGCTTTTATTCTAAATCATAGATTCTATAAAGTATTTTTTAAACAATCATGGCTTCTTTTATTATTTTTTTCCTTTTTAGTTATTATATCTTTGTATTCAGATAAAGATATGAGACTACATTTACAGAGTGTTTTCTATATTATTATGATCTACTCCATTTTCCTTTACTATTTTAATGAACAATATAGTAAATTTATAAAAATACTATCAATAATTCTTGGTTTTGATTATCTACTTGTGGGAATAAATACTTACATACATTTACAAATTAACCCCTTACTCTCAAGATATTTATCACAAGGGATTGAAGTTCAGGAATAAGCATTGGGGTCAAAAACATAATTTGGAATAGGTTATTATACATACTTCTATTCTCTTTTTCCAATCCTTTTATTAATGTTTTTTTGGTTTATGAATGATAGAAAGAGAAATATACTTTATCTTATCGTGATTTTTTTTGGTATTATACTATTGATCAAAGGATCTTTTGCTATATCAATACTATTTGCAATGATTTTTGTGCTGATATTGATTGTTTCTAAATATAAGGAAAAATACAAGTTTATTATCTTACTGCCTTTTTTATTAATAATTTTGATATTCCTATTACAACCAATCATGGGCATAATGTTTAATAAACTTTCAGATATTAAAGAGCTACCAAGAGAAGTGTCAGCTAAATTTGATGAAATTGCATATTCACTAAATACTGATAATTTGCATGGAACTGATATGTATAATAGAATCAATATTTATCTACAATCCATTGATGCATTTGCAAATAACATTATCACAGGAACTATATTGTCAGGAAGGAACAAATATAGTTCTGGAGAACATTCAGCATGGTTTGATCTATTGGCTAATTTTGGACTTCTATCTATCCCATTTTTCATATTCTTATATAAGGTATTTAAATATACAAGAAGAAGAATCCCGAAAAATTATATACCATTTTACAATGTTTACTGGTTATACTATATTATTTTAGGATTTATAAACACATTATTCTTTTCCTCAATATTTACTACTTGGTTTATATTTTTACCTTTTGTTATTAACTCATCATTATTATTTAAGAAGAGGAATGATTCTAAAACTGCTAATATTCAAGGAGACCAAAATTAGAATATTATGGCTTACTAATATGTTGTTACCTGAAGCAAGCAAATTAATGAGTAGAAAAGTACTTCCTTTTGGAGGATGGTTTGTTGCAACCTCAAAAATATTATCCAAAATGGATAATATTGAATTATCTGTTTGTTCACCTGATAAAGAAACTAATAGTGTAATTTATTTAGATGGAGAAAAAATAAAACATTGTATTTTTCCTCCAATATTGAATAAAGAAGTAAAATCAGAATATTTGAATAAGCATTTGCAGGATATTTTGAATAAGATAAATCCACATATTATTCATATATTCGGAACAGAGTATCCACACACCCTTGCTATGGTAAATTTATGTATAAAGATGAATAAGAAAACAGTAATTTCGGTGCAAGGACTGAATTCAATAATTGCAAAACACTATTTAACTGGTATTCCTGATAACATACAAAAGAGATTTACTGTAAAAGGAATTTTAAAGAGAGAGAATTTGTTAATGAGGAAAAAACAATTTGAAAAGCAAGGGCTTCTTGAAATTGATGCATTACAGAAAGTCAATCACATTATTGGAAGAACAGAATGGGATAAAGCATGCTCAAGACAAATTAACAAAAAAGCACAATATCATGTGTTCAATGAAATACTGCGAGAAGAATTTTATAAACACAAATGGAATATCAATAAATGTGAAAAGTACTCTATTTTTATGAGTCAAGCATCTTATCCTGTAAAAGGATTGCATTATGTGATTAAAGCAATGCCGTTAATTATAGAACATTTTCCGGAAACGAAACTATATATTGGAGGTAATGATTTTATTAAGGGAAATTCATTAATGGATAGATTAAAGATGACATCATACGGGAAATTTGTGAAAGATCTTATTAAAAAGAAACAAATTCAGGGTCATATTATTTTTAATGGAATTATGAATGAAAAAGAAATGAATCAGAATTTTCTTAGAACTCATGTATTTTTATCTGCTTCAAGCATTGAAAATGAGTCCAATTCATTGAGTGAAGCTAAAATAATAGGTGTCCCTTGTGTGGCAAGTTATGTTGGAGGAGTGACCGATCGTATTAAACATGGAAAAGACGGATTTTTTTATCAACATGATGCACCATATATGTTAGCTCATTTTGTATGCAAAATATTCAGAAGTGATGATATAGCAGAAAGGTTTTCTGAAAATGCGAGAATTAGTGCTAAAAAAATCAATGATCCAAAAAACAATATTAATAAATTAATAAAAATTTATAAATTAATCTATAATGAATAAACTAAAAGATTATAAAAAGAAGGATTACGAAAATGTCTGAAAAAAATGAAATATTGATTTATGGTCATGGTGGAAGTAATAATAAAGGATGTGAAGCAATTGTAAGAACAACAGAGAAAATTTTAAAAAGAAACGGTATTAATAATGAAATAGCATTATCTACTCTAGATGAGGAAGCAGACAAAAAGGCGGGACTTAATCCTCATAGATTTATATCTAACAGATTCTTAAAGAAAAAATCTGTTGAAAGTTATTTTTGTACAATCTGCAACAAATTTCCTGGAAAACCAGAAATTGCTCCGAGAATAATGTACAAAAATCTGATTGAAGATATGAAGAAGAATAGATATAAACTCTATTTTTCTGTTGGTGGTGATAATTACTCTACTGCAAACCCGGCATGGCTTTATGTTTTAAATAGTTATATTGACAGAAAAAAGGGAAGAAGATTATTATGGGGATGTTCAATTGAGCCTGAAACTATGAACAAGAGAATGATAGATGATTTGAGAAATTATTCATTTATATCAGCAAGGGAAACATTAACATATCAAACATTACTTGATAACAAAGTATATAAAAGTAATGAAAATAGTATTAAGCTTTTTCCTGATCCTGCATTCCTTTTGGAAACTGATAATTCTCTAAGTAATAACGAATATCTGAATAATGTTATTGGTATAAATCTTAGTCCAGTGGTTAAATCACTTGAAAGTTCAAAAGATATTGTATATAGAAATTATATCAAACTTATTGATTATATTTTAAGTGAAACTGATTCCAAGATTATATTGATTCCTCATGTAATAATACAGGGTAATAATGATTATTCTGTAATGCTGCCTTTGTATAATCAATATAAAGATTCGAATAGAGTGAAAATTATAAGTGAATCATATAATGCTTCACAGACCAAAGGAATTATTTCACGCTGTAGAGTGTTTGTTGGTGCTAGAACACATTCCACAATTGCTGCATATTCATCTGCCGTTCCGACATTAGCAGTTGGATATTCTGTTAAAGCCATAGGAATAGCAAAAGATATATTTGGTTCTGAAAAAAACATGGTATTACCTGTACAACATTTGAAACATGAAGATGAATTATTGAATGCATTCCATTATATTCACGACAATAGTGAATATTTACAAAAACATTTGAAAGAATTTATGCCTAATTATATTTCAAAAACATGGTTAGCAGGTAATGAAGTTAAGAAATTGATCGAGAATTAGGAGATATTCTGAATATTAATCAGATAAAAGCTGGTGCTTTATTATCCTATACAAAGATTTTTATATCTATAATTATAGGTATTCTATATACTCCCATTTTACTAAGGAATTTGGGTCAATCTGAGTATGGGCTTTATTCTCTTATAATTTCCATAGTTGGTTATTTTAGTATATTAGATCTTGGGATTGGAAGTACAATTATCAGATATATTGCAAGGAATAGAGTAACAGGAGATAAAGAAAGCGAATCCAGTTTAAATGGCATGTTTCTTTCAATCTATGGAATCATTGGTATTATTTCAATTGCCGCTGGTTTAATATTATATTTTAATCTTCATAATATTTTTGGTGCAACAATAACAGCTGAACAATTGGGAAAAGCGAGAATTATGCTTTTACTTCTTGTTTTAAATACAGCAATTACATTTCCTCTGAGTATATTTGTTTTTCTGATGAAATCCTATGAAAGATTTGTTATTACAAAAACTTTGGGAATTGTTCGTTCTGTTCTTGGTCCATGTATTGTGATTATTCTACTTTTTTTTGGTTTTGGAGTTGTTTCACTTATTGTTGTGAAAGTAGTTCTGAATATTATTTTTTTAATAATAAATCTGTTATATTGCATAAAAATATTAAAAATTAGATTATATTTTGGAAATATTAATTTTAGTCTTCTTAAAGAAATAATCAGATATTCATTTTTTATATTCCTAAATATTATTATTGACAAAATATACTGGAATATTG
>JAUVJU010000172.1 GCA_030592285.1 Caldifarciminota bacterium | reverse complement strand
GAAAAGATAAAGATAAAAGAAAAAAAAAAAAGAAAAGAAATAAAAGTTTTTCGCAACATATACTTCGAATTACAATTCGTAACATATTTTTCGGATTACTCAAAATATGCATATCTTTTCTGCGGAGGAGGACAAGAAAGAGGATGAGCATCTGCGATAACCGTTTTGTATGCTTCCTGCTCGCAGCAGTTCCTCCGTTTACTTGTGTGACGGAGCAGAAAAGATAAAGATAAAAGAAAAAGAAGAAAAAAAAGAAATAAAAGTTTTTCGCAATACATTCCTCACATTATCGGAATGTACTTGACAAATTATGATTTATGATTATCTTATTGATAACGGTTATCAATAAGGAGAATGATGAATAGAAATGGTCTTGGAAGAAACAAGGGCTGGCACAGAATAATGCATGGCAGAGGTTTTCGTGTTACAGCACCCAGAGAAGCAGTATTAAGTGTTCTTGAAAAGGAGAAAACCCATTTAAGTGCCAAAGAAATATATGCAAAGGTGATTGTCATAGAGCCATCTGTTGGTTTAACAACAATCTACCGAACACTTGAAATGCTTGCAGAAATGGGCGTAATTAATCGTGTTGAAATTGGTGATAAAACAACAAGATATGAAATTAAATCTAATTCATCAAAACATCATCATCACATTATTTGCACAAATTGCAGAAAGGTTATTGATTATAGTGAATTTTCTGAAGAAGAAAAAAAACTGTTTACAAAAATGACAAAAAATATTGAAAAAAAATATAATGTAAAGATAACGGGACATAATGTACAGTTCTTTGGTATATGTCTTGATTGCGAAAAGTGAAAAAAATTTAAATCTTAATGATAATGCTTATCAATATCAAAAGGAGAAACTATGAAAACATTTATTTCTGTAAAAGAATCATCCTTGGATTCCATGCTTGACGAAAGATTTGGAAGAGCCGCATACTTTATAGTTGTTGATACAGATTCTGGTGAAATAGTAAAATCAATAAATAATGAGTATATAAATGATGCTCATGGTGTAGGAATTAAAGCGGCAAGTATTGCAGTTAATGAAAATGTTGATAGTGTTATTGGACACAATTTCGGACCAAAGGTGCTTGAAGTGCTTAAGGCAGCAGGGATTAAGATGTATACTTCCGAAGTTAAAACCATTAAAGACATTATTGATGATTATAAAAACAACAAACTTAGTGCTACATTATGAATATTGCTATTGTTTCAGGTAAAGGTGGAACCGGGAAAACCACATTAGCTACAGGGCTTGCCTACACTATAAATGCAAATTACATTGATATGGATGCAGGAGAACCTAATGGCAGACATTTTCTTGATCCCGAAATAAGTAAATCTATTGATTGTGAAGTAATGATACCTGAAAATACCGACAAATGTACTTATTGCGGTATATGCGCTAATAAATGTCAATTTTCCGCACTTGCAGTAATTGAGAAAACAAAAAAGTTTATGCTATTTGATGATCTATGTCATCATTGCGGTTTATGTGTAGAGGTGTGTCCTGTTAAAGATGCTATTAAAGAAATAAGTAAATCAATTGGTAAGATCAATTCAGGTATTTTCAATAAACAGAAAAATATTAATTTTGTTGAAGGTGTTTTGAAGATTGGAGAAACATCATCTGTGCCACTACTGGAACAAATAAAATCAAATTTAGTAAAAGAACAACTTAATATACTTGATTCTGCTCCAGGATCAGCATGTCCTGTTGTATCAGTTATTGAAGCAGCGGATTTTGTTGTACTTGCAGGAGAACCAACTCCATTTGGATTAAATGATCTGGAAATTGTTTTTGAACTTGTTAAGGCAATGGATAAACCAGTCGGATTAATAATCAATAAATACATGGGCAATGATCTGCTGCATGATTTTTCCAAAAGGGAAAATGTTCCCATTTTGGGTACTATTCCATTTGATCGCAGTATTGCAGAAAATTATTCAAAAAGTATTAATATTGCAGAATTGCAGAGTAAAGAATTAAAACATATTTCTGAAAATCTATTAAAACTAACAGGATATCATTATGAATAATCCAAGAGAAATTCTAATATTATCAGGGAAAGGCGGAACCGGGAAAACCACTGTTGCATCATCTTTGGCAAAATTGATAAATAAAAAGGTTATTGCCGATACCGATGTTGATGCAGCAGATATGCATATAATGTTGAATCCATCACTTATAGAAGAACATTCATTTAAGGGGCGAAGCAAAGCATTCATTGAACAGGATAAATGTAATCAATGTGGTTTATGTCATAGTAAATGTAAATTCAATGCAATAGATAAATTGGATAATAAATATATTGTGAACAGCTTTTCATGTGAGGGCTGCACGCTATGTTATGAAGTGTGTCCAACAAATGCTATAGTAATGGAGGAAGAAGAAGCTGGTAAATGGTATTTATCTAAAACAGATTTCGGATTATTTGTTCATGCTCGATTAAATCCGGGTGCTGAAAATTCCGGAAATCTTGTATCAATGGTAAAGCATCAGGCAAAACAGACAGCAATCAAAAATAATATTGATACAATACTGATTGACGGACCTCCGGGAATAGGATGCCCTGTTATTGCTTCACTCTCTGGGGCAAATACTGTAATTCTTGTTACAGAACCAACTGTGTCAGGTGTATCTGATTTGAAAAGAATTATTGGTGTTGCACAGAATTTCAAACCTGAAATTGCAATTGTTATAAATAAATTCGATATCAATACAGATATTTCAAAACAAATAGATGATTATGCAAATAATAATAAGATTCCTATTCTTGCACATATTCCATTTGATAAATGTATTGTTGAATTATTAATGGAAAAAAGGACACCCATAGAGAGTAATGATTGCCCTGAAATAAATAAAGAAATAAAAAGCATATTAAATTACTTAGGGGAAAAACATGACAATTAAAAAAGATCAAATTATTGATGTCTTAAAGGAAGTAATTGAACCAACACTTGGTATTGATATTATAAGCTTGAATATGATAAATGATATTAACTGTATAAATAATAGTGTTCATGTAATTTTCAATCCAACTTCATATCATTGTCCTGTTGCAATCAATGTTGGATTAGCAATAAAAAGGAAATTGCAAAGCATAGATAAGATTGTGAAGGTTGAAGTGATTATTAATAATCATGTTGATGAAAAAACTGTAAATAAAATTATTTCGGAAGCATAAGGAGGTAATTATGCCTAGAGGAAACAGAACAGGTCCCGATGGAATGGGTCCAATGACCGGTAGAGGTTTAGGGTATTGCAATGGATATGATTCACCAGGATTTACAAGAGGATCAGGTAGAGGAATGGGTGGCGGATTCGGTCGTGGATTTGGCAGAGGATTTAGACGCTTTGCTGGATTCGGAAATGGAATCAGAAATTTTTTCGGTAGAGATCGTTTTTATGCTGATTATGAAGATAATTATGCACAAAGACCCATAAACCCTGAAGATGAAAAACAGATGCTTAAGGATGAACT
>JAUVJU010000151.1 GCA_030592285.1 Caldifarciminota bacterium | reverse complement strand
TAGGACTCTTTTTCTTTAATGAAATGGTTGTTGTAAAGGCAAATAAGTTTAATAGGGAAATTAAGAGTAAAAAGAAATTTGAAATTGAATTTGCAAGAAATATAAATATTATTCAGGATAAGACAACTATTATAAATGCATCAATGTATTCATCAAAGGAACATTCTTTAAGAATGGTTAATCTATTTACATTTAATGAAGACAATAGATTGACTGAAAAGATAGAAGCAAAAGAAATATTCTGGAACAATAATCAGTGGCATATTAAGGAAGGAATTAGAATTGAATATACCCAAAATGGACCTAAAAAAACATTAATAAAATCAGGCATATTTGATAAATTGAAAATAAAACCATCGGATATCCTAATTGACAGGGAGAATATTGATATATATTCAATTGGTTCATTAATGAAAAATATTGCAACAATACGGGAATCGGGTTATGATTATAAAAAACAATCAACAGAGATCATGTATAGATACAGCTATATATTTATTACATTAATCATAATTATTATTGGTTCTGCATTTGTTATTGGCATAAAAACGAGAGGAATACTATTTGGATTGTCCATGAGTATTTTTCTTAGTTTTCTTTATTGGGGTATTTTGCAGGGATTTAGATCATCAGGAGCAAATGGTTATATGAGTTCTTTAATGGCAATGCTTATACCAAACACTTTCTTTTTTATTCTTTCTGCTTTTCTATTAATGAAGGCAAGAAAATAATCTGTCAAAAAGTATAGGCACAGCGTGCCGTGCCTTTTTTTAGTATCCCCCCCCTTTTTTGTTGTTGCAATTCTATTCTTGCTGAGGTGAATACTCTCCATATTTCCATTTATTCTTTCTTTGCTGAAATATAAATAAACAGTTCTTATCTTTTAACTAAAAAATATTTTCAATGTCAGAAACAGGCGGGGTTAGATATCTTCCTTACTTTTCTTGTATCCTTTTTTATTAAATATCTATATCTTAACGAATTTACATCTCTTTTTTTACACTACCAGGTAGAGATTTACCATTGACATATCTAATAAAAAGGTATAAAATTTATATAGGTTTTATCAAGGAGGTTTTTATGAAAAAATTTCTTTGTACTGATTTTAACAAGAAAATATTAATACCCCCCCCCCCTATATTTATTTCTAATTATAATTCAATCTTCGGTGTTGAAATTTATTTGAATATCCCAAGATGTAAAGAAACATCTTGGGGAAATAATGTTTTTTTTAGATAAGTTTAAAGATTATTAAATAATAATTAAAAAGGGGATTATTATGAAAAGAATTTTAACATTGGTTTTTATAATCTTTCTTATAGGATGTAGTATAAACAATACAAATAGTGTAAATAAAGAGACCAAAGTTACACTTAATAGTAATGAGATTATCAGGCAAGGAGAAAATATTACATTTAAAATTTATGAATTCCATTTTGAGAGAACTAATGGACAACCGAATGAATATATTGACACCATTAACGGAGCCATAGGAGATTCAATTGAAATAGTATTAATCAACGGGGATGAATACGGAGAGAATAGAGTTAGTTCCGCGAAAATTTCACTTAATGATATTGAATTATTTACACCAAAGAATTTCAATCAAAATGTTGACACTTTGAGAAAGATAGTGGTTTTAACAAACGATTACAATGAGCTTGTAGTTAGAGTGATGGGCTCCCCAGGAGGTTTCATCGATTTTAATGTATATTACACAGTAGCATTGTGTCAATTTGATGCAAAACCGATAGTATCGTTTGTAGATGAAGAAACAGGAGATACTATTCAATTAGAGGATCCATATTTTCCTTCTATGTTATATGAAGAGGAAATGGAAAAGATTTTTGAGTATGAACAAGAGCAATTAGCAAATCATAATTCAAATACATTATCTTTTTCACGAGCAAGACGTGGAGACATTATAACAGTAGGCGTGAAAAAATGTAATTGGCCTGTTAAAATCTATTTGATTACACATGATGGAATAGTGTTGAAGAATAATGTTGGTGAATATAATAAATCATCAACAATACATGCACATCCGAATGCGGACAATAAAAATGGAGTACATTATATTCATTATTTTTTATGGCATGGTTATGATTGGATTCAATTTGATAGAGTAACTTATAACACTGCAATCCTTAATAATGTTGTGAATTATGCAACAGCCCAAGAGAATGAGCCATATTCTTATGCTGCTTGGAGTTATAAATATTATACATACAAATGGTGTTGTTCTTCATTGGTGTGGAGAAGCTATTATAATGGTAGTGGAAGGTATTTTGATTTAGATTGTCAATACCCAAGATGTTCAATTTCGCCATTAGAAATAGTTAGAGACCCTGCTACAAGAAGAATTGCTTATCAGTTTAATTAAAGAAAAGGGGAAGGAATTCCCCTTTTAAAACTGGAGAAAAAATGAAAAAGTATTTATTGATTATATTTTTAATAACACTATTTATTATAATGAATTGTAATTGTAGTATGTTCAATAATGATGATTTAAATAACACTCCACTTGATATACCGGACTATGTTCTATATGGAATGTTACATACAAATAAAGGGTATTATATAACAATTATTGATATGGAGAAAGATTCTATTGTTGGTTATTACAGAGTATCTAAAAAGGATGAATTTATAGATGATTTCTGTATAAGAAATGATAATTTTTATGTAACTATGTCTTTTACAGATATGTTCGGTCCTATCGGTCCTACTGGTGGAAATGATATAAAAGTAATTAGTTCTGAATTTGGAACGGAAATAGGAAATATAGAAACTGCTAGTAGCCCATCAAGTATATTCGTTCTGCCAAATAATAAGGCATTTGTATTTCACTATTTTATTGAATCTGGCGATAGTGCAATGACTAACAGCATCATAGATCTTGATAAAAAAACAGTTATTAAAAAAATAATTTCAAACCTTGGGGGTCCTGGTTATCAAGAAATGTTTACTTCACCTAATAATGATATTTGGATCTTTTCGGATTCTCCCAAATCAGAAGATACATATATTATAAAATTTGTTGAAGGACCTGACACATTGGGAAATAGAGTTTTATTAGAGCAAGAATATAATGGAATGATATTAGAACCTTCACTTGCCAAGTTTGTCTCTGAAAATAAAGTATATGCAATTTGTTATGCACAATCAGGTATAGCTGTCTATGATTTCCCATCAGGTAAAGTGAAAAATTTCATTTCTGTCGAAAAAGGGTCAGAAAGCATGTTACCTCTCCCAAATGGAAAAGTTTATATTTCCCATTTTGATTACTCTTGTAATGATGGGTCCGATAATCATATCACGGTTATTGATGCAAACTCTGATGCTGTTATAAATGAAATAAATGTTTGCTCAGGTCCATTCTATATTACATACTCAAAAACATTAAACAAGGTATATGTTGGCTCAGTTCATGAAAATTGCATTGCTGTTATTGACCCGAATACTGATTCTTTAATCAAAATAATAAAAGGAGAAACAATAGGATCGGATAAGAATGGATATCTTAGATTAATACCAAGTAAATAATTGAAAGCATAGCAAATCATATTATGATGAAAAAGCGAAAAAGTGATGAAAATAAAAAAAGGAGATGCAGATAAAAAGCAAATCTTTCCTTCTATTAGCAGTTGCAATTCTTTTATTTTCAAATTGTGCAATTTATTACTTTTCAGCAAAGCATCTTGAACCCGGCAAATATGAAATTGGATTAGGTGGAAATAAAAGTTTTCAAAAAGAATATTCAATAAGTAATGGCATCAATTTTTTAAATGATGGATTATGGACGGCTCCTCCTATTTATATTTACTTAAAGACGGGACTGCCAAAAGAGTATAACCTGTCTTTCGGTTTGACATCAAATTATGCTGTAACCGGATTAACTGCGGTTGTGTCCAAGAGAGTAAAACAATTCATGTAGAAAAATTCAGAAATAAGCCTTGGTGCTGGTGGAACAATGTTTATAGTTCCAAAACAATTCTGGGAAACTCCTGAACCTGAAGATATTAATAAGATAACACCCGATTTTGTTAATTGGGGAATACATTTTTCTATAAATTATTTCAAATCAATGAAATATGGAGATATTTCTCTAAAATGTGTTTTAGAGTATCAGCACTCTGACAGCATTTTAACTTATGATTATGCGGCAAGCAATTTATATGATAAAACCAACAATATATTTTTTCTTGCATTTGAAAAAGAAATCGGGAAATCTCTAAATATCATGCCCTATATATCCATTGTTGTTGGCATTGATCCTTTTAACAGGAACAATGTCTATTATGGTGGAATCGCAGGTATCACTTTTTTCTTTAGAACAAAATAGCGAAAGAAGTGTAGTCCTGGAGAACTATTGTTATATAATGTGTTTAATTTTACCATATTTTCACCTAAATACGAAAGAACTGAAATAATTATCTTGGAGTTCTGAGAAAAAC
>JAUVJU010000141.1 GCA_030592285.1 Caldifarciminota bacterium | reverse complement strand
CAAGGCTAAATATGTTATTTACCTCAATCCCAAGTGGAGTTAGATATACTTTATCATATCTTTCATTAGTATTTATTCTGTCAATTAATCCCAATTCCAAACAAAAATTACATGTAAATTTGAGCAATTCAAACATTGTTCTTGCTTTATAAGAAACTCCAAATAAGCTATTTACCAAATCTAATTTCTTTTTTTCAAAATCTTTAAAATTATTTGGTATCCATTTGCCCTGAGTAACTTCAATGTATCTTAAAAACCAATAAATATTAACTTTATGAACAGTCCAATTTCCATTTGTTAATATTTTCAATAATAATCTTTTTTGTTCATTTGTTAAATCAATTGAAGAAAGTATTATTGTACATGGATTAAAAACATTGGGATTGAAATTGCTAATATAATCCTTTCCATTTTGAGTAATTGTATAAAAATTACTATTTTGTTCAATCATTTCAAAATCTAATGCTAATTTCCGATAACATCTGAAATTTGTTGTGTTATGTGATGTGAAATAATATGCTAATTCTTTTACCGTTAAAGTATCTTTCAAATAATGATAAAATGGTTTCATAATTTTATTTAACCACCTTAAATAGCAAATAGTATAATTCTTTGGATTAGGTAAAGCTAGCCCAAAACTTAAACTTAATTTTTCAACTGTTTCTTTGTATAGATTTTTAATTTCATTAAGCTGATAAGAACGAATTAAAATATCATTTTCTTCCCCATATTTATCTATTAATATTTTTGATTTTCTATTGGTTTCAGAAGCATATAAAATACAATAACCGGTCTTTTCTGTAAATCTAACCTTTTTGTAATTAAGAACCTGATTGAATCAGTAATTCAATTTATTCTTATTATTCAGGATGGTTTCTAACTCTACAATAAGCTGGTATTTTTCAAAGTTTTCTACTATAAAATCAATTCTTCCATAATTAGTCGTTATTTCTTGACCTTTTTTAGTTGCAATATCAAATTCCAACAATCTCCCAAGATAATCCAGATTATTTAAAAGTGTCCATTGTACTAAAGATTCGTTCATATTGAATCACCAATTATTATTTTGTGCTGAGTATTTTCATTGTATTCATTTGTCTTTTGCATAATTAAATTATAGAAAATATTTATAAAATGTCAAGGTTAGAAATGTTGCTTTGTTTCCATTAAAAATGTCCCCTTAAATTGTAGGAGCAACGGCATACTGTGCCCATACAAATAATCGTCCTTATGAAAAAAGAAACAAAGATATAAGAAAATACTGGATTCCAACTGACATAACAGATCAGCAAGAAAAAAGAAGATAAAAAAGTAAATAGAAGTAAAGAAATTGTTTCACTTTGATCGCAATGACACACTAAGAGCGGATTTGATACTGTTTCGCTCTACCTGTTGAATCATATCCATTTATTTGACCTACTATATTTTTCAACTAAACACCATAGATAAAAAGCCTCTGTAGAGATATTTTTTAATTTATTTAAAATCCTAAACTTATTGCTTATCAATTTTTCTCTCTTTATATCCAATTCAATATTCCCTTTTTGAATATCCTTGATTTCCATATTTGTTCCATTTCTTAGCAAGGAAGCAATTACAGCTACTTTTGAAGCATCAACCTTTACATCAATTAAACTATATTTACCTTTTTTAACAAAACCCTTAAAACGCTTTATACCACTTTTCAATTCTGTTATTTTTTCATTATTAATACTATTCTTAAATCCCATTTGAGATATATAAAATGATGTTTCAAGAGAATCATCAAGAAAATAAGAAATTGATTCTTTTCTCCCTCTTATTGCACTTTCTGTAAAAGCAATTTTATGATATGTATTTTTAATTGTTTCCAGATTTATGATATGATCAAACAATTTACCTAAATCAAACAATTGCTTTATTATCTCTGTTGATTTCCCTCTATTATACGGAACACCTATTGTATTTGGAGCAAATGCAGTCAATTTATCAGCAAACAAACAATCAATTGAAGGTATTTTAACAGTAATATTCTTTTCTATTTCAAACAAACTTAAATCTATACTTTTATTCTTCATAACAGCATAATGTGAAACATTTGAAAACAGAATATCTAACAACACCGGTTCTTCCCTTTTATTAATTGCTGAAAAATAATAGAATTTATAATGTTTGAGTTGGATTTGATTTGTATGCTCTCTTTTATCCTCTTTCCACTTTATAAAAATGGATCTTTTTACTATTTCATCAAATGTACTTGTAAGATCTATCTCATTGTTTAATAAAATAATATCTATATCTATAGATAGGCGTGGAATGGAATCAGATAATAATAGTAAAATACTTGTTCCACCCTTAAAAATAAAATCTATATCACTTTCAGCAATATTACCAAGAAGTTCAAAGGCGTAAATTACCTTTTCAATCAATGTAGGATCATACCCTTCTTGTTTACTTTTATTAATTATCCACTGATAATTGAATGATGATTTTTTAATTATACTCATATTTTACTTTTGCGGCTTTTTCTCCAATTGTCGCATTGGTATAATTTTTATTTGTTCCAATATATGTTTTATCTTTTCTTTGGATTTTCTATTATGTGCATAATCCATCATTTTAGATATATTTATACGATAATTATTCAAAATTTCCTTTATTATTGCTTTATATTCATTATCATCCATAATATCAATTTTATCCTTTTCTATAAATAAATCTACTAAAATTTTTTCTATACTTGCATTGTCAGGTGATATATTATTATTCCTATAAGAAACATAATTTCTCAATATTATAATATTTTTTCCATAGGAAATAAATTTACTTGTTTCGGTCTTATCTGGATTTTCATAAACTGTAATATCATTTTGTTGTAAGTATTCCTTTACAAATGAAACATATTCTTTATCAATATATAAAAAAGTTAGAAAAGAAAAGGGAATATGATGATAAAAACCCTTTAATTGTTCAGTATTCCATATAGATACTTTAATTTCGGGAAATTGCTTTTTTATAATCCTTAATATAGGCAAAATAGAAGAATTGGATATATGCAATTTCTTTTTCACCGAAGAATACCAGCCTCTTCCAGCACTATAAAACAAATTGCATTTTTTAAGTGAGTATATATATGCTTTAATAGATTTATATGAAAATTTTACATTATTCTCTTTAAGTTTATTATTTATATCTCCAATATTAAAATATTTATATTCATTGGAAATATCTATTATAACTTCTCGTATTGTCATTTTCCTCCTTCTATTTTTATTTTAATCATTTTAGCCTCCTAATGATAATATATACTTATTTAGTATATTGTCAACAAATTTGAAAAGAGAAAAATTTAAAAATGGCAATTATAGATTTTTTACTATAAATTTATGAAATAAGGAGTTCTATTAAATTAGTTATTTTATCAATAGTAATCTTATTCGCTTTGCAAATATACACTGCATTTCTTATTTGCCAATCAAGAGATTTAATCTGATCAACAAGTACAATACCTGCAATCTTAGGACATCCTTTAACATCTACTTCAAAAGGATATCCTTTCTTTTGTGAAGTTATTGGGCAAAATAAAGCAAGCCCTGTTTTTTGATTATAACTATGCGGAGAAATTGTAATTGCGGGGCGTATTCCTTTCTGTTCATGTCCTGATTGTGGATTGAAATCCAGCCAGACAATATCTCCCCTCTTAGGTACATATTTACCAAATCTCTTTGCCAATATTTTCTCCTGTATCTATAGAGGAATGAATATTATCATTATTAATAAGTTCAATTAGTTTTTTGAGATTTAATTCGTTTTTCACAACTTGAATCTCAATTGCATTGCCTTTCTTTTTTAATTCAACAGTATCCTCATTTTTCATATTCAATTCCTCAGCAATTCCTTTTGGGATCCTTACTGCAAGACTATGTCCCCATAATCCGATTTTATTGATCATTTAACCTCCTGTATATACAAAGTATATCCCAATTGCTTCATTTGTCAAGGGAAAATTGGGGGTTTCAAACCCTCTATTTCTTTTTTATATGCAATTTTATTGGAAATAATCCATAAGTAAAAAATTATCTTTCACAATGAAATACTTAAACACCTTTTAGATTATTTATCATTAAGTTTACTTTTTTCTGCTATAGTAATTCTTTTATAATTCAATACTTCTTCATTTTCCGGATTTATTTCTATTACTTTATTATAACATTCTATTGCTTTATCAAATTTAGCTTGAATCGATAAGGCAATACCTTTCACAATCCATGCTTTCCATTGTTTCGGATCAATCTCTATTGATTTATTAAAATATTTTATTGCTTCATCATGTTTGCCTTGTTGCATATAGAGAATCCCTTTATTTCTGTATGCTTCTTCATATTCTGGATTAAATTTTATTGCTTTATTGTAACATTCTATTGCCTTATCTGTTTTGCCTTGCTCTACCAAAGCAAGTCCTTTGTCATTCAATGCTCCTTCATATTTTTGACTAATTTCTATTATTGTATTATAGCACTCTATTGCATTATCATATTTACCCATTTCATGTAATGTTATCCCTCTATTTAACAATGCATCTTTATTTTTTGGGTTAATTGCTATTGCTTCATTGAAACATTCTATTGCTTCATAATATTTAGCTTGTTTTTCTAGAATAATCCCCTTTGATACCCACGCTTCTTCACATTTTAGATCAATTTCTATTGCTTTATTATAACACTCTATTGATTTATCAATTTTACCTTGTTGTAATAAAGCAAACCCTTTATTATTTAATTCATTCACAAAATCATTATTATTTTTTGTTTTCTTAGGAGCTAGTTTTTTAATATTGTAATTTAAATATATAGTAATTAATAAAATTATTATAAATCTTATAAAACCTCCAGGATTCATGGTAGAAAGATAAGATAGACCCATGATTGTTCCTGATAACCATATAAAT
>JAUVJU010000071.1 GCA_030592285.1 Caldifarciminota bacterium | reverse complement strand
TGATACACGAGAGTCGCATATTTGATTTATGTCAAATTTTAACAATTCCGTTAAATATTTTTTATTACCACTTAACATTTTTGACACAATTGACCATTCTATATTATTCTTTCTAAAAAGAGTATTGAGATAGTTAAAATTAGATTTTAGTTTATTAATATCTAATGTTACAAAAGCCATTATTTTACCTTTTTATATCGCATTTCAATATACTTACTGCTAAATCCAACTTTTTCATATAAAAATCTTGCTGGATTCTCAGGCTCAACATGTAATGCAATACTACCTTTTGTCAAATCAATGGTTTCTTGCATTAATGCTTTTCCTATTCCTTTTCCCCTATGATTTTTATGAGTTGCAATATAGACTAAGATATTTTCTGGAATATAACCTTTCATCCCTGTTTGATTAATCACTACTACACCTGATATCTCATTTTCTAAATATGACACTAAAATAAAACCTCCAAAAGAAGGAGTTTCTTTCAACGCGTAGTCGATTGCTTTTTCAATGTAGGGATTAGGGTCTCCATATTCTTGTAGATTGGTAAATAAGAAGTTAATTAAAATCTCTTTTTCTTTTAAATTAGGTTTGTTTTCTGCATTAAAAATTTTTGTTTTAATCATAATGATAATTTCCTTATTTTAATTAGTAAATATTACATATCATTATAACGATTTTTCCGAAGTATGCAAAGGGAATTGTTTTACATTATTTTCTTAAAAACCATTATTGCTTAATGGACTGGTATATCCTGTGCCTGAAAAAAGATGACCAGGACTTGGCATACACCTAACAATAGATATTGTAGGAAGAATGAAATTGGGAGCTGATACTGAATATGTTGACAATGAAAATTATAATATTAATGAAAACAAAAATGAAAAATTCTATCAGTCAATTGTAAAATATCTACCATGGATTGGAAGAAAAGATATTTAGCCGGACATGGCGACTATAAAACCAAAACTACAAGGACAAAATAATGATTTTAGAGATTTCATTATTGAAAACAATAATGGATTTATAAATCTTATTGGGATAGAATCCCCAGATCTAAATGTCTCACTATTCATATCAAAATATATTAATCAATTAATATAATAATTTTTTAGAAAATAAATATATATTATTGTTAATATTCCCAATATGTGCTAAAATAAAAAGTTTAAAGAAGGAGTATATTTGATATATGCAATAATGGCATCTGTCTTTTTCGGAGTTGCCGATATTTTCACAAAAATCGGAACAGTAAAATTAAATACTGTGAGAATAACAGTAATCAATGCAATATTTTCATTGCCTATTGCATATATTTTGTTTATCTATATGAATGGGACTATTCCTATGTCTCCAATTCTAATTAGAGCATTTATCATACAGGGTGTATCTGCAATAGCATTTCTATTTTTCTTTCTTGCACTTTTAACGGGACCTGTTTCAATAATAGCTCCTATTGTATCCGGATATTCAGTTGTCAGTATTTTAGGTGGAATGATTTTCTTGAAGGAAATGCCAACAATTATCCAATTTATTGCAATAATTATTATAATCACAGGAAGTATTACAATATGCTTGGAACCGAAAAGCAATAAACATGGTAAAGGAAGAATGTGGATTGTATGGACGCTTTTAGCAACATTATTATGGGGTACATGGTCTATTGTTTCAAAGACATTGGTAAATGATATTGAACCCGTAACAATGATATTGATTTTTGGAATTGTTGCACCATTTGTCTGGATGCCATATATACTTATTTGGTGGAAAAAGGAGAAGAATCATAGTTTCAATCCGCTTGGTGTTTTGTTTGGAATATTATCCGTTATAATAACAACATTTGGAGGAATTGCATTTTACAGGTCATTAAGGGAATTACCTGTTTCTATTGCTGCTCCTATTGTCGGATCACATCCGATTATTACTGTATTTTTTTCATTAATGTTCTTAAAAGAAAAATTCTATAAATTCCAATATTTGAGCTTCTTTCTAATTATTATAGGACTATATCTATTAAAATAATATAATAGTATAGGGACGGTCATATAAATTTTATAAATTTTGCGACCGTCCCTATATCTTGACTATTAATAGATATAGATTTATAATAATACTATGAAATGGTTATTTGTGATTGTTTTATGTGTTGGGATGCTGTATGGTTCAATACATGAAGAGCAGTATATAGAGAATATTAAAAATGCGGATATGGGTATTCCTGTTATTAAAGAGATTAAGGCAATTGATATTTTCAACAAAGGGCTAAAATTCATATATTATGGGTATTTGCCATATTGGGTAGATACTTTGTATTATGCAAATTTCAGACATGAATTATTAACAGATATTGCATATTTTTCTGTTGAACTTAATACAGATGGTTCAATTGGGTCAGTACCCAATGCTTCAAGATTTACCACTGCTTATAATTATTGCCGCAGGTATGGGATTGATATGCATATGACATTTACATTGTTCGGAAGCACATCGGTAAGTACTTTTTTAAATAATAGTTCATCAAGAAGCACTGCAATTAGCAATATAAGTGATTTTGTTTCAACATATGATTGTGATGGAATAAATATTGATTTTGAATATGTTACATCATTTGTCAAGGATTCCTTTACGGATTTTATTAATGAAACATCACTGGCAATGCACAATCATACGGATGGCAGAAAAGAATTATTTATTGCAATGCCCGCAGTGCCTTCTTGGTATCCAGGCTATGATTATTTTTATTTGGGGCAGTATAGTGATGGGCTTTTTATTATGACTTATGATTATCATTATAGCGGCTCGGCAAATGCAGGTCCGGTTGCCCCAACATATAATAGTGTTTTTTGGGGATACTATGCAGTTAATACTACTATAGGTGATTGTCTTGATGAGGGAGTATTTAGAGATAAAATCATTTTAGGTATTCCATATTATGGTTATGATTGGACAACTGTAGATGATTCAAGAAATTCATCAACAACAGGCAGCGGGAGTGCTGTCTTATACAAATATGCAAAGGCAAATGCATTAACTCATAACAGGGAATGGGATAATGATGCATATGTGCCATTTTATGATTATTACTCAGCAGAGTGGCATCAATGCTGGTATGATGATTCTGTCAGTATTGAAGCTAAACTTGGAATTGCAGTTGATAATTTACTTCTTGGTGCTGGCTGTTGGGCATTAGGGTATGATGAAGGAGAAGATGATTTATGGAATTGTATTGAAAATGCTTTTTGGTATGAAGCACCATTAGATCATTTTGTTGTGCAGGTAAACACATCTGCACTTAATATACGAAAAGGACCGGGCTCGGATTATGATATTTTATCAGTTACAAATGCAGATGAAAAATTTGTTGCTTTTGATTATATTGATAATTGGTATAAAGTATATTATCCATCAAAATCAGGTCCATATTATGGATGGCTTTGGGGTGGAGATGGAACCGATTATAAGTATCTTGAAGGAGTGATTCAAGACACAATATTGAGAATTACCGCATCTCTGCTTAATGTAAGGGCAGGTCCAACAACAGATTCAACCATTATTACACAAATATCAAGGGGACAATGTTTTGTGCCCGATTCTTTTAGTGGTAATTGGGCAAGATTGATATTGCCTGATAATAATGAGATTGGTTGGATTTATTATACGGCATATTCTAATCTTATTCCAAGTCCTGAGGACTCCAATCAGTATAATGCAATCATTGATTCCATAATTTATACAGATACAGTAAATTCATTAGATACATTTACAGTCAATATTTATATAGATAATAATAGTAATACTGTTATTGGCAATAATGTGTATTTCAGAACAAATTTTGATAGTGAATTTTATTATTCATTATTATGGGATGATGCAAGAACAGCACAGACAATTGGATATGCGGGCTTAGTAAATCAGAAATTCAGAAGACACAGTATTTTTCAGGCACCTTCAATTTCTGATACTCAAATTATATCAGGTTATTTCCATTTGTATAAAGATAATATGATCTCAGATAGTATTGAATTACAAGTAACTGTTTTAGGAAATATTGCAAGTATAAAGGAAGAAAAGATCAATACAAAAAAGAGGATTAAGGCAGTATACGAAATATGTATTTATGATATTATGGGAAGAAAATTACAAGAGTATCAAGCATATTCACCTAATATTGAGAATTTGAAATTAAAGAAAGGAATATACTTTGCCATTATCAAGGGAGACAATGGGATAGAAAGAAAGAAAATATTAAGATTAAAATAAGAAAATTAGAAATGGTTGTTCAAATTATATAAGAAAGATAAGATAAAGAAAAGAAAGATAAGAAGGGACGGTCGTTCAAATTTTGTAAATCCTAGGAAGTATTTATAAAATGTGAATAACCGTCCCATTACTTATTTATAAAAGGTGAGAAAAAATGAATAAAGGGAATAAGATGCAAGAAATACTGGATACCGTATCAAGTACGGTATGACGCGGAAAGTTAGGAACGATTATTTATTCTAAACTATTTTGATGCTTCTTCAATAAGTCCAAGAATTATTTTTGTGGTTAAAGCAAGATCATCCATTTCAATATATTCATTTACAGTATGAACATTCATCATACCTATTCCAAGAATAATAGTTTTTATGCCGTGTTCATTAAATATATTTGCATCAGATCCGCCGCCGCCTGTAAATGTTTTATATGGAATACCCAATTTCCTGTAAACCTGTTCTGCTCTTTCAAGTACACTTTCCCCCGGTTTTATATGCATTGAATTATATTCCCTATTTACATTAACAGTACATATTGCTGTTTTCACACTTCCGTCAGGCAATGTTAATCTATTATTTGAACAGGCAGTATAAATTGCCTCTTTAATTTTATCAGTATAAAATTTTAATTTATCTTCACTATGACTTCTTACCTCACCCTTGATCTCAACTTTTTTTGTTACAATATTTGTAGCTAATCCACCTTTGATTATGCCCATATTTGTTGTTGTATGGGAATCAATCCTTCCAAGCGGCATATTCACAATTGCTTCTGCTGCTGTTTTAACTGCAGAAATACCCTTTTCGGGACACATGCCTGCATGTGCCTCTATTCCTAAGATCTCAATATCAATAGAGTTTTGTGATGGTGCCTGAACGCAAATTTTTTCTACTTCTTCGCTATCAAGTGCATATGCTTCTTTTGCTCTTAGATATGAGTAATCAAGATGTTTGGCTCCTAAAAGTCCAATCTCTTCTCCAACTGTAAGTACAATGTCAATGTCCGGTGCATCAATTTCATTTTCTTTTATTAATAATAATGCTTCAAATAATGATGCAATTCCTGCTTTATCATCTGCTCCAAGTATTGTGTTGCTGGAAGATACTATTCTGCTTCCTTCAATAACAGGAACAATATTTTCTCCGGGCTTTACAGTATCTAAGTGTGCTGCAAACATAATTGCCTTTTTCATTGAATTACCATAATATTTAGCAATAATATTTGATTGATTTCCACCTATTTTACTTTTAGAATCATCTTCATATATTTCACATCCAATTTCATTTTCAAGAAAATTCTTACAGTATATACCAAAATTTTCTTCATTAAGTGATTCAGAAGATATTTTAACCATTTCCATGAATTTATTCACAAGTCGGTCTTTATTGATTTCCGGCATTGCTACTCCTTTGTTATTTCTTTATTATCATCAATAGAGATGATTTGTTCTGCATTTTTCTTTATTCTATCATAATGTGTTAAACTAACTTTATATGCCTGAGTTGCCTTTTCAAGTTTAATTCCAACATCATCATATTTATTGCTAAAATGTTCAATGTTCCTCTCAAGTTTTTTAATATTTTCAATAAGCTTTTTTGTGTTTTTGAATATCTCAATATTTCTAAGCCCTGTAATAATTATTTGAAGAAATGCATAAAATGTTGATGGACCGGTAAGAAGCACTTTGTGTGATTGTGAATAATCAAATAGATCATTCTTGAAGCCCTCTGTATTTTCAGATGAAATGGCATCAAAATAAACAGAATCAGTGGGGATGAACATAATGGCAAATTCTGATGTACCATATTCGGGCAAAATATATTTTTTAGAAATATCCTTTATTAATAATTTAAGTTTTCTAAGAAATTCTTTCCACAATAATTGCTTTTTAGCAATATCCGATTCTTCTACATATCTATTATAATCATCTGTGGGGAATTTTACATCAATGGGAATAATACTCTTATTATAATGAATAGCAAAATCAACCCTTTCTGTACTATTTTCAGATATCATATATTGTTTATGCCATATACCTTTTGGTAAAACACGATGAAGCATTTCTTCTAAAATTATTTCAGTATATGCTCCCTTTGATTTTGGTTTTCTGAATAGATATTTTAGATCCTCAGTTAATTTTGTAGCATGTTTCTGTTCTTCGGTTAATTTACCTATTGTACCGGCAAGTGTTGTGATCATTTCAACGGTTTTTAATGTGTTTTTTGAAATAATATCTTTTGTATATTCCAATTCCTTTTTATTGCTGCTAATGTTTTCATTAATACTTTTTTCAAATTCAAGGAATTGTTTATTGATTTTAAGATACATCTCATTATCACCCCTTTTTCTGAATATCAGAAAGAAGAGCAATGCAACAATTAGCATTAAAATAATTAATATTAGAATTTCAAGTATAGTCATATTTATATCATATTATAAAATTGGATTTTAATCAAGGTAATTTGATTTTATTAGTTCCAAACAGTATTATTTAATGTAGCAAGTAATATGCTCATAGATAATGTACCTATAGTTCCTCCAATAAATGATGCTAATGCTCTTTTTATCCTAATTTTTGGTGTATAGGTATTTTGGAATCCCATAATAAATTTTGAATTTTCATTTGCAACTGTTTTTGGAATAGATGGACTGATTGAATATCCGGCTAATGTGACTCCCAAGCAGCCAATGCCCAATGGCGGGAGTAAGAATCCAGATGCAAATCCAATAAATCCCCATTTAATTTCTGATTGCTTATTAGCATATTTTTCGCCTTCTATCATTCCTCTTTCCAGATCATCTTCCTGAAAAGGGATAATACTATCTGTTTTTAAAAGAAGGATACTATCAGGTTCCTGAAGAGGAATGCTGTCAGCGAATAATGATATTGCAATGATACATATTAACAAAATAGAAATAACTTTCTTCATTTATTCTCCTATTAATGAGTTAAATAGTTTCTTATTGAATTTAATATTGGGAGTTAGTCAATGAAGAAAAAATTGGGAATGGTTGTTCAAAATAAATAAATCTTAGGAAACATTTATAATATGTGAACAACCGTCCCTATTGACAGGAGCGACGAAACAATATACAATATAGTAAAAGGAGGTATTAATGAAAAAACTATTATTTATTATAAATCTCTTAATATTATCATTAATATGCAATGCATCATTCATTACTGCGGAAAATGATTTTACCGGTTATATTGATGAATATCTTGCAATGAACAATACAATGAATGGATCATACTATGAAGCAGGCAGTACTGTATTTTGGAATATGCTTATGCTAAACAATCAGTATATAAGATATGTATATTCAAATGAACGCATGGTAATAGGTGGTACTATGGTATTTAGTGCAAACTCATTTATGAATCGTCTCTCTTTAACACCACTAATCGGCATTAAGCATAATGGAATGATATTAGGTATTTATCCTGCTATGAAGTACATACTATTTGAAGATGGAGTATATTTATTGAATTGGCAAATGGGTTTAACTGGTATGATAACAAATAAAAATTTTAATGTGATTACATATTTTTCAAATGATAGAACAAATCTATTATCCTATATGATGATAAGTATGTTAAGGGAAAATTACAATATTAATATTCAATGTGGGTTTAATGGTATATTAGCTTTTCTTGCAGGCATTGATATTAAATTAACAGATAGAATGCTAATTGCTTTTTCAATAAGTAGTAGTAAGATTCTTATAATTAAAACAAAACTCAATAAATCAATATTTAATATTTCATATAGTATTGGTATTCATCCGGAACTTGGAGCATCACATACATTGTCAGCTGGTATGAATATCCCAAATTATATTTACAAAAAGCATATTGAGATTATTGAATACAAAAATAATATTTCCTATAAATTTTCAAATAAGCAAATTCCCTTTAATATTAATACAGCATCATTAAGGGATATTGAGAATATTAAAGGTATTGGATTTAAAACAGCATTGAAAATTATTACCAAAAGAATTATAATTAATAGATATAAAAATTATTCTCAGATTGATTCCATAAAGGGTATTGGAATGAAAACAATTGAAATTCTGAAACAGAAAACATATATAGGAGAGAACAGTGGAAAAAAAGATTAAAAGCAGTAAGATCTATGATGGAAGGATTCTTAAGGTATTTAATGATACAGTAGAATTAGATAATGGCAGGATTACTTCAAGGGAAATTGTAAAACATAGTGGTTCTGTAGCAATGCTTCCCATACGAAATAATAATGTGATTCTTGTAAAGCAGTACAGATATGCTGTTAAAGATTATCTTCTTGAAATTCCGGCTGGTACACTTGAAAAAGATGAAGATCCAAAAAAATGTGCATTAAGGGAATTGCAGGAAGAGATCTGTATGAAGGCATCCCAAATTACCGAAATGATCAAATTATATTCATCACCGGGATTTATTAATGAAATAATGTATATATATCTATGTACTAATTTATTAGCATCAATAGGGAAAAGGGATGAAGATGAGAATATTGAAATTGTGGAAATGGATCTAAAAACCTTTGAGGAGATGATAAGATCAAACAAAATCATGGATGGAAAAACCATAACAGCATTCTTAATTTGGAAAAGTATGTTTGCCTAATAATTGTACTGGCATTTTTATGTTTTAATTTATCAGGCAGTGATATTGAAGAGAATGTTTCCACATATAGTGAGTCATATGATCAATTATTTGATGATTTTAGAGATATTTTAGATGAAATGGAAATTGATTCATTAAAAATTATATTAAAAAGCAAAGGTTCATTATCTGAACAGAAGATTTTCTCAATAACAGGCGATTTTTTTGTATCCAATGTATTATCCAGAGCATTAAAAAACCAAGGCTTTCAGGCATATACATCATTAAAAACATCCTCTACAAAAGTATCTGAATCATCATATATTATTGCATGTAAATATGGTTATAAAAAGCACCTATTTTCCTTTCTAATTGAAAAAGACAGGTATGAACAAAATTATATTGATAATATAAAAGGAAACTATACATTGTTTCCCAGTTTAATAATAGGTGATTTCCGAATGAAAACAGGAAGAGGTGTATTCTCCGATTATGCTGATTATTATTCATTAAATTCGGTACCTTTCTTTTCATATAGAATAGAACCTGATATGAGCAAAAGTGAATATCCCGGCTTTAGAGGAATATCTTATACACTACCAATAAATATTGTTAATAGTTCTGTTTTTCTATCATTTAATCAGTATGATGCCCGTATTGACACAATGGGTACTGTTAGCAGAATCTTATTGTATAATCCTCATATTGATTCATTATCCATTTCAAGAAGGAATAATTTGGATGAACTGCTTATTGGAGGAATTATTGGATTAAAAGAAAATTATCTGAATATTGCTGCATATTTTTCTAATTATTCACATCCCATTGAAGATATTAATAATAATAAATTGTATGTTTTTGATTTTTTTGGTAAAATTAATTTATTATCCTATGATATTGGGTTCTCATCTAATGGTGGACTAAGCGGCAGTATTGGAATAAAAAAACGAATAAAGAATTTTATTTCTATGAAGACAGGTCTTTTTTATGCAAATAATTATTTTAATCCACATACTAAATATCTGTTTAATAGGAATGAATTATTGGGTATGAATATTAATATAAGATTACTGAACTTTTCAGGTATCTATTATGAAGGGGAATTTAGATATAATTATAATGAGACCATAAAGCACAAATTTGTTCTAAAACCAGTCGGATTTATAACAATTCAGTATAATTACAATCAAATGGATAATGAATCCAATATTAAAGTAAAGATCCGAGGATTAAACACATCATATCTTACAATGTTCAATTCATTTAAGATCACATCAAAACATAGTATTTTGATTAGGACTGATGCAAATCTATTTGTTGAACCATTAAGGGTGAGAATGTTCTCATACTATTATAGTATGGGTGAGAATGATTGCCTTTCCGAATATGAATATACAGTTAGAAGTATGTACCCTATGAAAATGATTTATAGCGGAGAGGGAATTAGAATGGGTATAAATATTCAATTCTATACCCCTTCCTATGTTTCAATGAATGGGGCATTTATATATGATTCACAGATCACTGCATTAACTGCTGCAATTTCTATGAATTGTGAAATCCCATAGTAAGGACTATTCTTATGTTATTACCATAAAAAAATGTCCCCTCTATTGCTCATAAGAATTCTAATAGCGGAGGAGGACAATGATAAGTCCAATATATTCCTCAAATTATTCGGAATATACATCTTTGATTGGATTACTCTTAACAGAAGCGGACGAAGACAAACAATAAGGAGAGCATCTGTGATACAATTGAATCTACTATACTCGCAGCAGCTCCTCTTATTGTTTGTGTGAGGTAGCATGC
>JAUVJU010000131.1 GCA_030592285.1 Caldifarciminota bacterium | reverse complement strand
CAAGTAAACGGAGGAACTGCTGCACATTGTATGCCGCAAACAGGGCGAATGTGCAGATGCTCCTCCTCTTTCTTGTCCTCCTCCGCTATTAGTATTCTTATGTGTAATAGAAGGGACATTTTTTTATGGTAATAACATATTACAATAAATTGTCAATTTATCTTATTGATTTTGTTGTATATAAGTGATATATTTAATGTGTTTGGAATAACAAGGAGTTATAATGAAAAATAAAAATCTAATATTATTTATGTTAATATTTAGTATAGTAAGTATAATTAATGCTCATCCTATACTTATAACAGAAGTCTTACCCAACCCATCAGGGAGTGAGCCCGAATATGAATGGATAGAAATTCATAATCCTACAGGTACTGCATACTGTGTTGATGGATGGCAGGTTGATGATCAGGAAGGGAGTTGGTCTATTCCCGATCCAACTGGTGATGATGATTATATACTTTATCCGGGTGGATATATCACATTTGCAAATAATGCAGATTCATTTCTTGTAAAATACAGTTATAATCCTGATTTAGCCAAAATACCGGGTTCTACATCTGCAATACAGGTAACTCTTAGTGGCTCTCTTTATCTCAATAACACAAGTGATCAGGTTTATTGGAGAGATAAAACGGATTCAATAATTGATTGTTTACAATGGGGTTCAACATATGAAACAGGTGCAGACAGTATATGGTATCCTTTAGGCAGTGCTGCTTTAGAAGAAGATGCTTTTATAAGAAATCCGCAGGACATAGAGGGAACAGAGGACTTTGGAGAGGTCTCGGAACATCTTGATGAATCATGGACAACATGCTCGGCAATTAGTGAAACATTTGAAGGACCTGGCACTGGTGGATTTAATCCTTCAGGTCTTAGCGGGATTATACTAAGTGATTTAATTCATATTCCTACTTCACCTTCTCCAACAGAGGATATTCAGATCAGATGTAAAATATTATCCGATACAACTATTGATTTTGCATATATGATTCATACTATTTCTGATTTTTCAAATCCCGATACATCAATAATGATACAATTAAATGATTCAATCTATATTGATACAATTTCTGCATATCCGGTAGGAACAAGAGTTAAATATTATGTTTCAGCTGCTAATATTGATGGTGATAGTATGAATATTCCATTAAGCGCACCTTCTTCATACAGAGAATACATTGTTTCAGAGGGCAGTGATTTTTATGAAGTTCATTTCAATAAAACGGTTGATAATTCTGTAGGTATTATCAATTTTGCTGATGGAGAGGATTCTCTTGATTTTCACATGGCAAAGCATATTGGACAGGCAAATAAAACTATTGATATCTGTTTATATGATCTTGACAGACAAGTTATTGCCGATTCATTGATATCTGCTCATAATAGAGGTGTTAATGTAAGATTTATTACTGATGCTGATAATAGAGCAATTGCACAGGTAGTGGAACTTGAAGCAGCAGGTATTACTGTAATTGATGATGCTTTTCCTGTTGGATATGGTGGAAGTAATATTATGCATAATAAATTTACAATAATTGATACACAGACAATTATATCAGGTTCATATAATGTAACGGATAATGGCACTGACAGAAATGCTAATAATCAGATAATGATAGATGATATATTGATTGCAGAGAATTTTACTAAGGAATTCACTGAAATGTGGGGCAGTGAAACAATGATACCTAATGCAAATAATTCAAAATTTGCCGGATCCAAAACAGATAATATGAATCATGTATTCTATATTGATGATGATACTATTAAGATATATATGTCTCCATCCGACGGCTGTGCAGCTAAAATAATTAATGCAATAGAAAGTGCAGATACTTCAATATATTTTTGTTATTATGTTTTTTCAAGTCAATCCATTGCTGATGCAATGAAAGACAGATATGATAATAATGGTGTGAAAGTAAGGGGTGTTTTTGATGTTACATTCTGGAATCAGGATTATTCAAAATCACTTGATCTAAGAGGTGATTGGAATTCAACAAACAGTAATAATCCATGGTCACCGCCAGCAGATGTATTCGTTGATAGTGTTGATGGGAACTTACTCCATCATAAATATATGCTTATTGATTCTGATGATTGGACATCCAATCCTATAGTTATAACTGGCTCATATAATTTATCTGCTTCTGCCGAAACGGGAAATGATGAGAATATACTAATTATTCATTCAAGATATTTTGCAGAACTATTTCTTCAGGAATTTGCTGCAAGGTATCATGAAGCAGGAGGCACTGAGAGTTTTTCAATAAACACAAATATTAATACAATAAATATCACAGTAAAACGAAACAATGAAAATGTTATTATTAATTATGATCTCAGCATGAATGGATTTACAGGAATAAAGGTAAGTTTTAATGATAATATTATTGCCTATGAACATAATAATGAGGGACAAATAATCCATAAAAATCCAAAAAGTGGTGTCTATACAATATCAGCAATTACTTTATCAGGCAATGAAAGGATAATTGGTTCATTTGCAGTAAATGAATTTTCAAATGTTTTATCTGTAATTTCTGAAAATAGAATATTTTCAGACAAAAAAATATATAGGGCTAAAATAAAATCAACTGAAAAAATATATATTGAGGTATATAATATTGCAGGTGAAAGAATTTATCATAAAATTGCTAAGGGACCTGAAATTATTTTTGAAATGAAAAAAGATATTCCAGCTGGAATTTACTATGTAAAATTTATATCAAGTGGACAGGAATTAATGGATAAACTAATAAAGGTGAGATAACATGAATTTGAAAGTTTCTATAGTATCATCTGCCTACAATGAATATGAGAACATTGAAGAATTAATAAATATTTTTAATAAATTTAATGAGAAAATGAAGAATTGTTATGAACTGATAATTATTGATGATGGTTCTGATGATGGAACCTATGATATTGCAGTAGAATTATCAAAGGATAATCCATATATACAGATATTAAAGCACAGATTAAATTGTGGGAAAACAGAAGGCATTAAAACAGGAATAAAGGCAGCAAGAAGTAATATAATTGCTATTTATGATACAGATATGCAATATGATATATTAGATCTGCCACGACTTGTAAGGAGAATTGAAGAGGATAATTATGATATTTGTACTGGCTGGAAATGTGGACATTATAAGAAAGCATTTGTTTCTAATGTGTATAATTATTTATCAAGAAAAATATTCAGATTACCCATTCATGACCAGAATGGATTAAAGGTTTTAAAAAAGGAAATTTTCAAGGATATTTTCCTTAGAAAAGATTGGCATAGATACATTGTTTCACTTGCAATTGATAAAGGATATTCTGTTTGTGAGGAAAGGGTCAAATTGTATCCGAGAAAATATGGTAAGTCAAAATATGGCAATCCATTTAGGGTGTTTATTGGAATATTTGATATGATGACTGTGAAATTCATTATTTCTTTTTTAAAAAAGCCAATGATATTTTTTGGAGCAACAGGAACAGTATCATTAGGTTTAGGATTCATAATTGGCTTTATTGCATTAATAATGAGAATCTTTTTTCATTCCGGCTTTAGACCAATCCTTTATTTGGTTATGCTTCTTGTCCTTTCAGGTTTAATTCTTTTCACAATGGGTTTTATTGCTGAGATTATTGCAATACTTTATGAAGAATTTGCTGAACTTAAGAAAAACAGGGAAGATTAATTCCTTAGCAATATGAGATATATATTATCAATAATTATTCCGGTCTTCAATGAAAAGAAATACATAAGTGAAATTATTTCCAAAGTAAATAAGGTACATCTTGAAAAGGAAATAATTATTGTTGATGATTATTCAACAGATGGAACAACTCAAATATTAAAAAAAATTGATAATAGGAATATAAAAGTGATTTTTCATAAAAAAAATATGGGAAAGGCAAAGGCAGTAAAAACAGGGTTAAAAAATATAAAAGGAGATATTGTTATTATTCAGGATGCAGACCTTGAATATGATCCAATGGATTATATAGAAATGATGGAAAGAATGAAGAATCACCATAGTATTGCTATATATGGAAATAGATTTAATAATGGATTTGTTGATGGAATGACGGTAAGGCAAAAATGCGGGAATCTTTTAATGACATCAATGTTCAACATTTTTGCAGGAGTAAAACTTAGAGATATGGAAACATGCTATAAAATGTTTAGAAGAGAGCATTTATTATATAATGAAATAGAATCAAGCGGTTTTGGGATTGACCCTGAGATCACATTCAAGATTTTAAATAAGGGAATAAAAATTGTAGAGATTCCCATTAAATATATTCCACGAAAATATAGTCAGGGGAAAAAGGTGAATTTGAAGGATGGAATGATAACATTATTAACTATATTTAAATATGGATTATTAAGATGAGTAATATCCTTCATTTGGTAACTGCATTTAAAAGAAATTCAAGTGATGTGATCACTCCCTGGATGGTGGACTTACTTGCTAAGCAGGCATCTGAAAACAATATATTTGTTCTAACAAGTGCATATAAGAGAATTAGTAAAAAGCAGATATTCAAAAGGATTAAAATAATCAGATTCAGTTATGCTCCCAGTAATTTACAAAAGATATCTCATGATCTTACTATAAATGATTTTCTAAAAAAGCATCCATTATATTTTTTATTGCTTCCACTGTTTTTTATATGTGGAACAATGAAATTTATAGAAACTATAAATAAGTATGAGATTGACATTGTGAATATCCATTGGCCCTTTCCACTTTCATTAATGACCATACCAATAAGACATTTAAAGGGACTTAAGATTGTTAATATATGGTATGGAGCAGAAATGAAAATTATTGGCAGAGGTACAGATAAAATAAAAGGTATTTTCAGAAATATTGCAGAAGCAGCAGACAAAAACATAGCAATATCAACTCATACGGCAAATATTTTGAAAAAGGTAATTGGTGAGATAGATACTGTAATTATACCATATGGAGTAACTGTTCCAAAAAAGCAGGATTACATAAAAAAGAATTATATACTGTTTGTGGGGAGATTAGTTGAAAGAAAAGGTATTGAATATTTAATAAGGGCAATGAGAACTGTTGAAAAAAAATACATTCTAAAGATTGTAGGAACAGGACCAGTTATTAATAG
Organism: Caldifarciminota bacterium; assembly: GCA_030592285.1. Classification (GTDB taxonomy): domain Bacteria; phylum Hydrothermota; class 32-111; order 32-111; family 32-111; genus JAUVJU01. Next base: position 162 of record JAUVJU010000131.1, on the reverse strand, counting down.
ATTAAAAGATATAGTTCAAGATGAACAATTACATAATAGAGTGAAATTCCTTGGAAAAGTTAGTGATGAAAAATTAATTGATTTATACAAAGAAGCATCAGTATTTGTTCTTCCTGCAATATTTGATAATAAAGGTGATACGGAAGGATTGGGAATGGTTCT
>JAUVJU010000012.1 GCA_030592285.1 Caldifarciminota bacterium | reverse complement strand
TATCCCAAAACAGCATATTCAACAGTGAAAAGGGATATAATGAGCACTTTCCCAGATAATACTTTTAAACCGGATGAGAGGATAAGGAAATATCAATTAGCAATATTCATTACAAGATTTATTGCGGACATTGATCCGTTCTTTGATAAGGGCATTAAAACAATTGAAATAAGGGATGTCAATAAATCATTCTTTGCATATAAAAGCATTAATACTGTTGTTAGTAGAAATATTATTGAATTAAAAAATGGTAATTTTGATCCATATGCATATATTACAGGAAGAGAAGCAATTGATTATTTTCACCGTTTAAGCAGGTTTTACAGATAATGTCCCTGAAAATATCCTATATAGGTAAAAATAGCATATTAAGACAATATGGTATTAAGAAAGGTGATACTATTATGAGCATTAATGGAAGAAACATTTATAATTTTGAAGGAATAATATATGAAAGTGAATTTGATAAAATGCTTTTAGGGATAAATACAAAAGGTATTAATGTAGAAATTCCTATTAAGAGAAATGATTATTATAATATCAATACGGAATTTGAAGAAACACCCATACTAAAATGTAAGAACAATTGTATTTTCTGTTTTATAAATCAGAATCCCAAAAAACTAAGGCAATCTCTATATATAAAAGATGATGATTATAGATTAACACTGCATTATGGTAATTATATTACACTTAGTAATTTAAGTGATAATGAATTAAGAGATATTGTTGAACATCAGTTCACACCAATGTATGTATCAATACATGCTATTGAGAATGATATAAGAAAAAAGATATTTGGAACTGAAAATAGTATTGATAAATTATTATATCTGTTAAAGAATAATATTAATATTCATGCTCAGATTGTGCTTGTACCTGATTTGAATGATTCAAAACATTTAGTTAGGACAATGGAATTTGCTAAAAAGAATAGATTACTTTCACTTGGTATTGTTCCATGCGGATTAACAAAATTCAGGGAACATTTACCCAAGATCAAACCCATTAATAAGATATATGCTAAAAAAATCATCAATCTTGTTGAATCATGGAAAAAGAAAAATGTATTTAAAGATATTTATCTGTCAGATGAATTTTTCCTAAATGCTGAAATGGATATTCCCAAGGAAAAATATTATGATAATTATCCTCAGATTGATAATGGTATAGGCATGATAAGGCAATTTCTTGAGGAAACATCCAATATTAAGAATTTTTATTTAAAGAATAACTATGCAATGGTCACAGGGGAATTATTTGGGAAATTTTTAAAAAGAAAAAATTATTTTAATGATAATTCAATATATACTGCAGAAAATAATTTCTTTGGTAAAAGCGTGAATGTAACCGGACTTTTAACAGGCAAGGATATTATTAAAACAGGCAAAAAAATCAATGAAAAAAATATTCTATTATGGTATAGTATATTTAATGATGATGGATTAACACTTGATAGTATGAAAAAATCAGACATAGAGAGAGCACTAAGTAAAAGGGTAATAATTATTAATGAATATAATGAAATAGGGAGATACTTGAAATGTCAATAATTTCTATAATAGGCCGTCCGAATACAGGTAAATCAACATTATTCAATAGAATGATAGGAGCAAGAGAGGCAGTTGTTCATAGTACACCGAATCTCACAAGAGACAGACATTATGGTGAATATGAATGGAGAGATAGAGAATTTATTCTTATTGATACGGGAGGCATTGAAGCAGAAGAGAATACTGCATTTATTAAATTAGTTGAAGAACAGGCAGACATTGCAATCAATGAGTCCGAACTAATATTATTTGTTGTTGATAATAAAGATGGGATTACATCTGATGATCATTATATTGCTAAAAAACTGAGACTTGTTCATGATAAAGTATTATTAGTAATTAATAAATGGGATAATATGTTAGATGAAATTGATCCTGATATTTACTCACTGGGCTTTGAAAAAATAATTAAGGTATCTGCTGAACATAAAGTGAATACTGATTTGTTAAAACAACATATATTTAAAAATTTACCATTAAGAAAAATAAAGAGAAAGGATGGTATTAAATTGGCTGTTGTTGGTAAACCAAATGTAGGTAAATCTAGTTTTGTGAATACAATTATGAGAGATAATAGAATGATTGTATCAGATATCCCGGGAACAACAAGGGACTCCGTAGATTCACATATGAATTATAAGAATGAGCATTTTGTACTTATTGACACTGCCGGAATACGAAGGGCTTCTAAAATAAAGGAACCAACTGAATATTACACTGTACTGAGAAGTAAACTTGCAATAAAGAAATCAGATATTATAATTGTGATTATGGATGTTAATGAAGGTATAACAAAGCAAGATAAAAAGATCTTGGATGAAGCAATGGAATCGCTGAAACCCGTGATTATATGTTTAAATAAAATTGATCTTATTGTAGATAAGGATAAAAATGAATATTATGATGAATTAAAGAAAAAAATGAAATTTGCAAATTATTTACCATTCATAAATACTTCTTTTAAAAACTCTAAGAATGTATTTAAAATTTTAGATAAATCAATTGAAATGAATAAATATCTACCATTAAAATTTAAAAATGCGAATTTAAATATTTTACTATTTGAGATAATTTCAAAAAGAAAACATCCTATTAAACCGTATAGAAGAGTGAGATTTTATCGATTATTCCAGGTGAGCGAGAAACCATTAAAATTTGTAGTTGAATCATCTGCACCATCAAATATTGACAATTCCTATAAAAGATATATAATTAATTCTATGAGAAAAGAATTAAAGATTCCCGATATTAATTTTAGAGTGTATTTTAGGGATAAAACAGCATGAATATAATTTTTGTTATCATTCTATGTCTATACCTTTTCATTACATATCTTTTTGCAGGTATTCCTTCTGCATATATTCTTACAAGAATGGTATTAAAAAAGGATATTAGAACAATCGGAAGCGGTAATGTAGGAGCGACTAATGTGTACAGAGCAGGCGGATTAAAATTAGCACTTCCCGTATTCGTATTTGATTTCTTAAAAGGTTTTATTCCCACATTAATATCAGTATTTGCTTTTGGTAAAATAATTGAAATTTCTGTTATTGTTGCTATTGTCGCTATAATAGGGCATATACTTACACCCTATCTTAAACTCAAAGGAGGAAAGGGTGCTGCAACATCATTTGGAGCATTTATAGTGGTATTCCCAATTCCTGTTTTAATAGTTGTATGTATTTTTGTTATTGTTGTAATGCTCACAAGAACTGTTGCTCTTGGAACTATTATTGCAATATTATTATTACCTATTGTTTATTATATACTTGGTACTATAGTTAAATTTAATCCAATATTCCCATTTTCATTTATTGTTTTAGCATTAATGATAGTTATTAGTATTTTTATTATATTTATGCATAGAGCAAATATTATGAGATTAATAAGAGGAAAGGAACACAAAATTTAGTGAATAAAAAGGTATATTATTCAATCAAAGAGGTCTCAACAATGCTAGAATTAAAACCATATATTTTAAGATATTGGGAAACGGAATTCAAAGAATTATGCCCAAGGAAGCATAATGGAAATCGTAGAATGTATACAAATAAAGACATAAATGTAATAAAGACCATAAAACATCTTCTTTATGATAAGGGCTTTACTATAAAAGGAGCAAAAAAAACATTAAAAAGCAAGGACGAATTGAAACAGCTTAAACTTGAATTCAATGAAACTATTGACAGCACATATATTATAAGTACATTAAAAGGTATAATAAACTTAATAAAGGACAAGTAAAATGAAAAAAACTAAAAAGAGATTGTATTTATTTACAGACATTAATGCAGTAAAAGTACTAATTGAAAAATCATTCAGATCCTTCAATTTTTTAACTAGAACTTCAAGTGATATGAATAATATGATTAATGAGATCGGTGAATTCGGACCTGATATCATTCTTGTTGATGTAGATATAAATAATTTTAACTGTGATAAAGTTTGTAATGAATTTAATAAAATTGAAAGTATAAATGACATTCCTGTAATTTTATTAGTTCATTCAGAAAATACAGATACAATTGAACCGCATTTAATAGATTGTATATATGATTATGTATATAAACCCATTGATTCAAATGAACTGTATTCACGAATCAGAATGGCATTATCAACAAAAGAAAAGATCAATCAAATGCTCAAGGAAGAGAGAGGTAATTATGTTAAAGCAACTGCAACAACAATGCATCATGAAATAAATCAATTTCTCTCAGTCATACTATTATCATCAGAATTATTAGAAACACAATTATCAAGTAATATTGGAAAAAAGGAAAAGAAATATTTAAAGAAGATCAAAAATGGAGTGAATTCAATTACAGATGTCATGTTCCGTCTTAATCTTGTAGCAGATGATGAATTTAAACCGGAAATCATTGATTATTCCGATGATTCAATCATGCTTAAACTTCCAACATCTGATTATAAAAATAAGGTACTTATTGTAGATGACATTGATGAAGTGAGAACTTCAATAATAGAAATTCTTAAAAATGAAGGAGTAAAGACATTAAGTGCTGCAACCCTTAATGATGCTGAAAAAATCATAAAAGAAGAACATCAAAATATTTCAACTGTATTTTGTGATTTGAAAATGGGTAAAAAGAGTGGTCTTGAACTTTATCATACATTACAGAAAATCAATAAAGATGTGCATTTTGTTATAATTACCGGATATCCAATGCTAAAAGAAACCAAAAAAATAATTAGAGATTTGAATATTCATGTTATTCATAAACCATTTACAAGAAGGCGTATCCTAAAAGCATTAATGCTTCAAAATGCAAAATAGATTGTATCGGTTTTTTTAAAATCTTTTATATAGCGAAGTTTTTTAATGATGCTATATATTTCGGTTGAGCAAATAATATTTAAATGAATCAATTCTTCAAATTGTTCATTTAATATAGAAATCTCATTTTTGGATTTTATATAATTCTTAAAATCATTATAAGATGAATAATCAATAATTAAATTGCATTTATATGATTTGATCAATTCATTTATAATTGAGGTCTTAATTAATTCAGAAGCAATGTGTGAATATGCCCGAACAAGACCGCCTATTCCCAGTTTTACACCACCAAAATACCTTATAACAGCAATAGTAACATTGTATAGTTCTCTTTTGTTTATTACATTATATAGTGGTTTGCCGGCACTATTTTTTGGCTCATTAGCATCAGAAAATCTATATTGACCATTACTAAATCTATAAGCATACACAATATGTGTTGCATTTGGGAATTTTTTGTGAAGTGTGTTTAAGAATGCATCTGATGTTTCTTTACTATCAGTGTATGATAAGAAACCAATAAATTTGGAATGTTTGATCTCATAAATATATTTATTACTTTTCAGTATTGTCTGCACTTACTATTTTCCTTTTAATTACGGGTGAAACAGCATAAATCACTAATATAATAGAAACAGCTTGAATTATATTAATAGATTCATTTAAAAATATAATACTTAAAATAACTGCAAATACCGGTTTAAGAAAAAATACCATAGATCCCTTTTCTACAGGAATTGCTTTTAAGCCCTTAAAATATGATAAATATCCGGCACCTGTTATAACAATGCCCATATAGAGAAGAAGTAGAATGCCATTTAATGATAATTGAGTATTTATATGTTCATTAAAAATGAATATAAATGGTATATAACATATTGTACCTGTGACAAATGAAAGAAAAGTAACAAATAATATGCCATACTTTTTAACAAAGTTTCTTGCAATAACTGTATAAAGGGCAAATAATATTGATGCAATGAATGAAAAGGAAAATGCAATAACTGGATTCTTGAAATCACTATGTGTAGCAAAAACAATGATACCCGTAATACCAATAATGCCGCATATCATTTTAATTAATGTATCTTTATTAAATGATTTTTTCTTAATACTTATCATTAAATAAATAAAGATTGGATTTGAAGAGATCAATATTGCAGGTATTGATGCATTACCATTATGAACAGCAATCTGTAATGCACCCATGCTAAAAAATACACTAATAATTCCTGTTAGCATTATATAAATAATTTCCTTAGAATCAATATTTTTAAGTTTTATTAGATTTTCCCTTTTAGCAATAAAAAAGGGCAGCATTATCATTGTGCCAAGAAAGAATCTTATAAAGGTCATTAGAAATGGACCAATCTCATGATGAAATAATCTTCCAGCAACCTCCATTGTGCTGAATACAATAATTGTGAATACAAGGAAAAGATAATTCATTCTTTGGTTTTTACTGAGTCGGCTGAATCAATGGAAGGGAAAAATATTTTAAATAATTTATCTGAGAATTCTTTATTGCTAATTGAAACAGAATCAAGTAGTTCTATTAATAATACATCTTTATGATTCATATAATAAGTATTGCTGAGATTGAAAACGATTGCCGTATCAAGGGGAGAAAGTTTGTATGCCTTTTCAAAGTGCGGTTCTGCATCTGAGTAATTCTTAAGACAATAATAATTAATACCTAAAAATTTACTAATAAATAGCATATCAGATGTATCTTTTATATTTGAAGCATTATTTAGTATTTTAAGTGATTTCTCATACTGTTTTTCAAGAAACATTGATTGAACAGATTGATTTGAATAAAATGTACTATCTTCTGATAGATGATCATAGAATATATTGGCATATTCATATTGCTTATGCTTATAAAAAATATCGCCAATATACTGTGTTTGATTATTACCCATCTTAAAAATGTTATCAGAATAATTAATCAATGTATCTCTTATAATATTTTTATCAACATTAGCATATACAATTCCAAGATTAGTATATGGATATGATGAATCAGGATATATTATACGCATTTTCATAAGTATTGATGAGCATGAATCAAACTTACTCTTCTTGAATAGATTATAAGATAATAATTTAAATGCATCATAATTGAGTTCACTTCCAATAAGAGAAGTAGCAATGCTGGCAGATTCATTATATTTCCCCAATTTCATATATGTTTTTGATAATAGTAAACTATATTTTTTATTGGGAAATATTACAAATAGATCCTTTAATAGATTTGCTGATTCACTATATGATTTATTATTATATAAAAGTACACCTGCTCTATATAATGCATCTTCATTTCTTGGGTCATGTTTAAGAACTTTTAATGAATAATACAGTGCTGAATCTGTCTTGTTTATACCAAGAAATACTGATGATTTCAAATTTAAATATCTACTATCCATAGGATACTTAATGATTGCTTTATTTATATCCTGAATAATATTTGATTTTTTCAATTTTCTATTTATAAGTAATTTAAGATATTCATTTTCAACATTCATATTTCTTGCAATTGACATATCAACAAATGACAATGCATTTTTATGAAGATTACTTAAATAGTATGCATATGCCTTATAATAGAAACCCTCTGCCTTTGAAGAATCATAATCAATAAGAACATTGGATATATTAAGCATTTTTTGAATATTATTCTCTGAAAATGCTGTTTCAAGAGAATCCATATAATCATCATAGATTTCCGCACTTAATATCATTGCAAAAAGAATTGGTATAATAATTAATAATTTTTTCATAAATTTAATTATATAAAATTATTATGATTTGTAAAGGCAAAATAGTAGTGAGTGGTAAATTGCCATACCCTCTTAATGTTATTATGATGAGTACAATAATGGCAGTTAAAAATTTATTATGCTGTAAATAATAAAATATGCCCGACCTTATATCAAATATATAGATTGGGATCTTCTTTACAAATTCAGGAAAAGGGTTATTATTTTGATTCAAATATTAGAAATCAAAAGTGATTCCAAGTGCAAAATTGAGAGTGAATTTACTATAATTTGAATAAGGATCATAGACAACAAATATCTGCGGAACAAATGTTCTTCTATCAGATTGCTTCAATTTATAAGTCAAAGCAAATGAATAATATTCTTTTTCAATTAATTTATTCACATAAGCAGTTAATCCAAAATTATTCTTACTTAAACCTGTTGATAGATTTACACTACTATGTTGTGAATCTAAAGCATTAAATTTAAATGCAAATCCAAAAGTTAAAAATGGAAATATTTCATCTTCAGTTCTGAATTGTTTTCTTATGCTTAAACTCTGACCCATTATTCCAATATCTGCTCCAATATCAAAATAATTAACTAAACCATATCTGTAAAATAATTGTGTGTTAAATAATGCTGCAATAAGAACATTATCAGATAGTTCAAACATTTCTCCTGTTGTTTCAGAATCAGGATATATTTGAACTCCTGAACCATATCCAAATTGATGATGATTCTCTTCTATTACATCAGGTGAATAATAGTTATTAAAAGAATAACCACAACTGACTAACAAAAGTATAAATAAAATGAATAGATATTTCAAGATTCTCCTTTTCGTTCTCAAATCATAACATTTCTGTTATGGATTGTCAATTATTCATTAGTCCTTTGTATTTAACTTTTAAATAAAACTTTTTAAGGGAATTTTTAGGGATAGTGCAGATTCCCAACATAGATGAGATTCCTCATTATTCGATAAACTCAGAACGCTTGGGTAGAGCGATGAGAGTTTTCAGTATGACCAGATTCAAGAAAGCACGACATTCAACATATGAATTAGCTGCGAGAATTAGGAATAAATGATTGACAAAATATTTTATAATAGTATAATAATTATAAAATAATAGTATAATAATTATAATACAAAGGGGTGATCATGTCAAAATCACGATTAACAGTTACTATTCCAGAAGAGGATTATAAAAGAATAGAACAAGAAAAAGAGAAGAAAAATATTAATAGAAGTGCATTGATACAGGAAATAATTGAATTCTTTTTTGAAAAGAAAGATAAGCAGGTAAAAATCAATAAATATATTGATGGATATAAGAGAATAAAAGAAAAAACAAGATATATAGAACATCTTGAGAAAATTCAAACTGAAGCATTGGATGGGGAGTTTTAGTATGCATAGAGGAGAGATTTGGTGGGCAAATTTACCCAAGCCTATTGGTAGGAGACCTATAGTTTTACTATCAAGAGATGAATCATACTCTGTACGAAATGCCGTTATTGTTGCTGTGATTACCTCAACAATACGAAATATTCCTGTAGAAGTGAATCTCGGAATAAAAGATGGTTTACCAAAAAAATGTGTTATAAATCTTGATACAATAATTACTATAAGAAAAGAACTGCTTATTGAAAAAATAGCAGATCTTACTACGGAAAAAATTAATGAAGTAGATGAATCTATAAAGTTTGCTCTTGATTTGAAATAATAAAAAATTTGAGAATAAAAAGGATAAATAGAATGACCATTCGGTTATGCTCAGGGTAGGCAGAAAGAGGGCACGGCACGCAACATATTTTTCAAATTATTAATGACGCACATATTCCTTAGATTATTCGGAATATGCCCCTACAACGGAGAATAAAGAAAATACTGGATTCCGTATCAAGTAAGGAATGACAAAATGGGAAAGGATAAGAAAGATGGATTCCTGTCTGCACAGGAATGACAATGGAGAAATCAAGAGGGCGGTTCTCGAACCGCCCCTACGGCAGGCAAGAAAATTACACAATTCATTAACAGTATTGTATTACAATAACACAAAGAAAAAATGAAATAGGAATTATAGTTACAAGGTGCATTAGGAAAGCAAAAGCAGAGCATAAATTTATTCTTACCTAATTCTTGACAAAATAAGCTTTATTAATATAATACCTTGTCATGATAAATATAAATTTAGCATCATTAAAAAAAGGAGATTCCCATCATGAATATGAATGGGTAATGCCTGATATTGATAATAATACAAAGGAAAATATTAATATTATATCTGTATTTGATATTCATAATAAAAATGATACTGATTATGAATTCAATGGATATATTACATTTAACTTAATAAGGATTTGTGATAGGTGTAATGAGAGTTACAGTTCAAGTTTCAAAGAAGATGTAAGATTTTTAATAAAGAAAAATTCTGATATAGAAGATATTGACATTATTCATACAAACAGTAATATTGTATCTTTGACATCTTATATACGAGATATTATAATAACTGCTATACCAATGAAAAGTTTATGCAGTGATGACTGTAAAGGACAATGTCCTTTATGTGGTATTAATTTGAATAGAGAAAAATGTGCATGTATCAATAAGGAGGACTAATGGCATTACCGAAAAAACGAACTTCTTCATCAAAAGGTAAAAAAAGAAGAACTCATTGGAAAATTCAAAAAATAGATCTTATTATATGTCCTAATTGCGGACATAAAATGAGAAGACATAGAGTTTGCCCTGAATGCGGACAGTATCGCGGCAAAGAGATGATTACAATTAAAAAAGAGGTCTAAATTTGAATATTATCATTGATGCAATGGGAACCGAAAAGGGACCTGGTGTCATTATTGATGGTATAAATGAAATTGCTGAAGAGATTAATGATTGTAAGATATATTTAATTGGTGATTCAAAATTGATTGATGAGTCATTACAATTATCCGGTAAAACCATTATACCCAAGCATGAGATCATCCATACTGATAATAATATTACTATGCATGATTCCCCAACAAAGGTATTGGCAAATAAGATGGATTCAAGCATTGCTGTGGGAATTAATCTTGCAAAAGATTTGGACAACTCAGTATTTATATCAATGGGTAACACGGGAGCTATAATGGCATTTTCACTTAAAATATTTGGTAGGATAAAAGGAATATTAAGACCTGCCTTAGGTACAATTTTTCCAGTAGGCAGACATCCTCTTTTTTTGGATTTTGGTGCTACTCCGGATTGTAAACCAGAAATACTATATCAATTTGCCATTATTGGATCTGAATATATGAAATCAGCAATGGGAATTGAAGATCCTGTTATCGGACTTCTGTCCATTGGCAGTGAAGAAAAGAAAGGCAGTGTTTTAACCCAAAAAACATTTAAAATGATCTCAAATGATAATTCATTGAATTTTTATGGAAATATTGAAGGCAATGATCTATTTGAAGATAAAGTGGATGTTATTGTATGTGATGGATTCGTTGGTAATGTGATATTAAAATTCGCAGAGGGAATAATTGATTTTATTAAAAAGGGATTAAAAGAAATTGCGGACTCATCAATAATAAGTAAAGCAGGAATGGGGTTAGCAAAAAAGGGTTTAAAGAATTATTTTAAAAAACTTAATTATGATGAATATGGAGGAGCACTTCTTTTAGGTGTTAATGGAATATCCATAATTGGACATGGGAATTCCAATGCAAAGGCAATATCAAGTTCTGTATTATATGGAAAAAAATTAATTGAACATGATTTTATTAATCATGTAAAGAAAAGAATTGAAACAAGGAGTAGTGATGAGAACTAAAATTCTTGGAACTGGTTCATATTTACCTGAAAAAGTTTTAACAAATTTTGATTTGGAAAAAATGGTTGATACAACCGATGAGTGGATAACAAAAAGATCAGGTATAAAAGAAAGACATATAGCAAGTGAGAAAGAGGCAACAAGTGATCTTGGAATTATTGCAGCAGAAAGGGCAATAAAGAATTCAGGCATTGATAAAAATGATATTGATATGATAATTTTCGGCACAATAACACCGGATAGATTGTTTCCATCAACAGCAATTTATGTGCAAAAGGCACTTGGGCTTGTAGGAATACCAGCATTTGATGTTTCTGCTGCATGTCCCGGTTATATATATGCAATGACAATTGCTGATTCTATGATCAAATCAGGACAGGCAAAGTGTGTGCTTATTCTTGGAGGAGAAACACTTTCAAAGATTGTAAACTGGGAAGATCGTGGTTCATGCGTATTATTTGGTGATGGTGTTGGTGCTTCTATAATGGCAAAATCTAATGATGAAAGTGGGATCATATCTCTTACAATTGGCGGTGATGGAAATATGGAAAAGCTACTTATTCAGCCAGCTGGTGGTTCAAGAATGCCTGCAACAAAAGAAACATTAGAAAATAATTTACATACTATACAGATGGAGGGCAATGAGGTTTACAAAAATGCAGTTAATGCTTTAACGAACTCTGCCAATAAGGCAATTGAAATGGCAGGGGTCTCTATTGATGATATTAAATATTTTATCCCTCATCAGGCAAATATCCGTATAATGAAAACAACTGCTAAATATATCAAGATTCCAGTGGAAAAGGTTTATATGAATATAGATAGAGTAGCAAATACATCAGCCGGTTCTATACCAATAGCAATGGATGAAATGAATAGAAATGGATTATTAAATAAGGATGATCTTATATTAGTTGCATCATTTGGTGCTGGTTTTGTCTGGGGTGCAGGGGTTATAAGGTGGTAATATGAACAATGCTTTTATGTTTCCCGGACAGGGTTCTCAGTATGTTGGTATGGCAAAATCCCTATATGATAATCCGGAAATAAAGAAATTATTTGATAAAACAACCGAAATTATTAATGATAATATTGCTGATATTATGTTTGAGGGTCCCAATGATAGATTAACAGAATCCAAAAATACTCAGGTGGCAATACTATTACATTCATATAGTGTTTATTCAATAATAAGTAAGACCATTAAACCTACAATTGTTTGCGGACATTCACTTGGTGAATATAGTGCACTTGTGGCATCTAATGTTATTAGTTTTGAAGATGCAGTGTCTCTTGTTAGAAAGAGAGGTGAATTAATGTCACTTGCCGGGGAAAAAGCAAAGGGTAGTATGGCTGCGGTTATTGGAATGAAGGCAAATGATATTGAATCAATTATTGATGATATAAATGGTGTTGTAATTGCTAATTATAATGGTCCGCTTCAAACAGTGATTTCAGGCGAAGATGAAGCAGTAGATAATGCAATTAAAGTGCTTAATGAAAAGGGTGCAAGACGGGTATTGAAACTTAATGTTTCAGGAGCATTTCACTCACAATTAATGAATTATGCATATGAAGAATTCTCTGAATTTATTGAAAAATTTACATTTAGTAATGCAAGTATGGATATTATTCTTAATGTTACGGGCTGTATTGAAACAGATGGTGAGAAGATAAAGGAATTACTTAAGAAACAGATAGTAAGTCCTGTAAAATGGACAGATACGATGAATGTTCTTATTGATGCTAATATGGATAAATTTTATGAAATTGGTCCCAAAAAGGCATTGAGCGGTATGATAAAACGACTCACTGATAAAAAAATTATTGGACTTGATACAATGGAACATATTAATATGGAGGTTAATAATGCTTAATAAAGGATTAAATATATTGGTTACAGGCGGTGTTAGAGGTATCGGTAAAGCAATATCACTTGCATTCAGTAAATATGAATCAAACATATATATTTGGGACATAAATGATAATGGATTTGATGAATTAAAATCAACCATTGAAAGTAATGGATCCAAGGTATTTTTCAATAAAGTGAATATTGCTGATTTTGCTCAGGTAGAAAAGGCTGTTAATGATATCCTTGAATCAAATAACATTGATATAGTGATAAATAATGCAGGTATTACCAAAGATAATCTTCTTATGGGAATGAAGGAAGATGAATGGGATTCTGTGATAACAGTCAATTTAAAGGGTACATTTAATGTTAGTAAACATATAATAAGAAGTATGATAAAAAAGAGGAGTGGATGTATAATTAATATTGCATCAGTTATTGGTTTAATGGGTAATAAGGGTCAGGCAAATTATGCTGCATCAAAAGCAGGTATTATTGGATTCACCAAATCACTTGCTAAGGAAGTGGGTTCAAGGAATATTAGAGTAAATGCAATTGCCCCCGGATTTATTGAGACCGAAATGACATTGAAATTATCTGAAGATGTAATAAAGGAATATTCAAAAATGATCCCATTAAAACGAATGGGTAAAGCAGATGATGTTGCAGATCTCTGTGTATTCCTTGCTTCGGATATGGCTAAATACATCACAGGACAAGTCATCAATTGTGATGGCGGAATGTTAATGTAAATTTAAAGGAGGACTCATGTCAAAGGTATTTGAATTTGTAAAAACACTACTTGTAGAAAACATGCAGATTGATGAAAGTAAGATCAATATGGATGCAAACATCATTGAGGATCTTGGAGCAGATTCTCTTGATATCATGGATATTGTTAATGATATTGAAAAGGAATTTAATGTTACTATACCTCAAGATCAGTATGAGAATCTCAGAACTGTTGGAGATGTAGTTAATTTTGTCGAAGATAAATTAGGAAAATAAATAATTAAGTAGAGAATTTTCTATACTTGATACATAGCAAGGAGACAAAATGAAAAGGGTAGTTATTACTGGTCAAGGTGTATTATCACCAATTGGTAACAATATAGATGATTATTACAAAAATCTTATTAATGGTGTCAGCGGTGTTGATTATATAACAAAATTTGATGCATCCTCTATGAAAGTCAAGATTGCCGGTGAAATCAAAGATTTTAAACCTGAAGATGTTCTAACAAGAAGAGAGATAAGGAGATCTGATATTGTTACACAGTATGCTATGGTTACTGCAGATGAAGCAATAAAGGGATCAGAATTGGACTTAGAGAATGAGGACTCTGATAGAATTGGAGTCATAGTAGCAACCGGTATTGGTGGTGCCAATACATGGGAACAGCAGCATCAGGTGCTTTTAAATGAAAGTGGTGATAGGGTTAGCCCATTCTTTGTTCCAATGATGATAATCAACTCTGTTAGTGCTTATGTTAGCATCAAATTTGGCTTAAAGGGCCCAAATTTCTCTATTGTCTCTGCATGTGCATCATCAGGTCATGCAATAGCAGATGCATATAATCAGATTATACTTGATAATGCTGATGTTATGATATGCGGCGGCAGTGAGGCAGCTATAACAAAATTATGTTTTTCAGGATTTATTGCTCTTCAGGCATTATCAACAAGAAATGATGTACCGCAGAAAGCATCCAGACCATTTGATGCAGATAGAGATGGATTTATCATGGCAGAGGGTGCTGGCATGCTTGTACTAGAATCATACGAACATGCAAAAAAAAGAGGAGCAAATATTCTTGCTGAAATCATAGGCTATGGATACAATGGTGATGCTTATCATATTACTGCTCCTGTTGAAACAGGAGATGGTGCTGCAAAATGTATGGAATTGGCTGTTAAGAGAAGCAAAAAGAAGATGGAAGATGTACAGTATATTAATGCACATGGGACATCTACAAAACTCAATGATCAAATGGAGACAAAAGCAATTAAAACGGCCTTTAATGATCATGCAGATAATCTACTTATCTCATCAACAAAATCAATGACAGGACATCTACTAGGAGCCACCTCAGCAATTGAAGCAATAGCAACAATTCTTGCAATCAAGAATGGTATTGTACCTCCAACAATCAATCAGGAAAAGAAAGACCCTGAATGTGATTTGAATTATGTTCCTAATGAAGCAATAAAAAAAGATATTGATTTTGCCTTATCCAATTCATTTGGATTTGGCGGTCACAATGTGTGTTTGGCTTTTTCAAAATTCAATGGTTGATCATACTAATAAAATAAAGGAATTTTTTAATAATATCGGCATCACAATAAATGATGCCGATTTATTTACAGAGGCACTTTCTCATAAATCAGATAATGAAGAAATTCATTATCAAAGATTAGAATTTTTCGGTGATAGTATATTATCATTTCTAACAAGTGAGTATCTTTTTAATGATAATTCATCATTACGAGAGGGTGAATTATCAATACAAAAAACAAGTATCGTTAGTAAAGAAGCATTAGTTAATGTTTTTAATGCTTTAAAATTTAATGATCTTATTTATATTAATAGAAAATCTTTTGAAAAGGAAATTCCGGAATCAATAAAGGCAGATATTATTGAAAGCACATTAGCAGCTGTTTATCTTGATTCAGGAATGGATGCAGCAAGAATATATTTTGATCTGATATTAAAACATACTGGAAAAATGCCTGATTACTTTTTTGCAAGAAATGAATTTCAGGAAAAGGTATTAGAATTATATAAAATTCTTCCTGAATTTCGTATAACAAATACAGAAAATGGTTTTTCCTGCAGTATATATATAAAAGATGAATTTATAGCACTAGCAGAAGCAAATAACAAAAAAGAATGTGAAAAAAAAGCTGCAAATAAAGCATTAAACACATTTAAAAGGAGACTGAATGAAGATAATTGTATGCATTAAACAAACACCCGATACATCAGAAATGAAATTTGATGCTGAAAGTAAAACTATTATTAGGGATGGGGTTGAGAATATTGTGAATCCATTTGACCTTTATGCGGTAGAAGAGGCATTAAGGATAAAGCAGGAACGACCTGATACTGTTATAACAGCAATAACAATGGGACCGCCATCAGCAGAAAATGTATTAAGGGAAGTTATGTCAATGGGAGTTGATGATGCAATTTTAATTACTGATAAAGCATTTGCCGCTTCAGATACATTAGCAACATCTTATACGCTTGCAACTGCTATAAAGAAAATGGGGGATTATGATCTTCTCATGTTCGGTAAACAGGCAATTGATGGAGATACGGCACAGGTTGGTCCGGGGGTTGCCGAATTTTTAAATATTCCACAAATAACATTTATAAGAAAAATTGTTGAAATCACAGATACAAATATTACTGCTCAAAGAGCTATTGAAGATGGATATGAAATAATTGAAACAACATTACCATGTGTATTAACCTGTATTAAAGAACTTAATGAACCGCGACTCCCATCATTAAGAGGTAAAATGAAGGCAAAGAAAGCAGAAATACCATCATGGAATGCGGAATTTATTGGAGCAGATACAGAACAAATTGGATTCAAAGGCTCTCCGACTTTTGTAAAAAAGGCATTCACACCATCTATTGATAAACAAAATATGGTATTTTCAGATGAAGATCCTGAAAAGAATATTGATATGCTTATTGACGCATTAAAATCAAAAAAGATAATATAGGAGAATATATGACTGAATTAAATGAATATAAAGGAGTAATGATCTATGGCGAACATGCTCATGGAAAAATTGAACCTGTTACTTTTGAATTAATTGCAAAGGGCAGACAACTTGCAAAAACATTAGGAGTTGAAACAATTGCTGTAGTTATTGGGAACAATATTGATGAAATGGCAAATGAACTTATATATAGAGGGGCAGATAGGGTTATTAAGGCATCATTTGATAAATTGGATCATTTCATATCTACATCCTATTCAAATATTATGGCTGGAATTATTGAAAAGTATAAACCAGAGATCATTCTTGCAGGGTCAACAACAACGGGCAGAGCTCTTTTTCCAAGAGTTGCAGTAAAAGTAAGAACAGGTCTTACTGCTGATTGTACGGAACTTGAAATTGATGAAAAGGATAGAAAACTTCTTCAAACAAGGCCGGCAGCGGGTGGTACCATTATGGCAACAATAGTGTGCCCCAATACAAGACCACAAATGGCAACAGTAAGGCATAAGGTTTTTAAAGAAGCAGAAAGAGATGAAAATAGAAAAGGCACAATTGAGATATTTGAAGTAAATAGCGGCATGATTGATGCAGTTACTGTTTTTAAGCAATTTGTTAAGGATGAAACACAGACAATCAATTTAACAGAGGCAGACATTATTGTTTCAGGCGGCAGAGGACTTAAATGTCCTGAGCATTTTAAATTGATTGAAGAACTTGCTAATGTGATGGGTGGTGCTGTTGGTGCTTCAAGACCCGTTATTGATGAAGGATGGCTGCCATATTCACATCAGGTAGGACAAACAGGCAAAACAGTGTCTGCAAAAATATATGTTGCAATAGGCATTTCAGGAGCCATACAGCATCTTGCAGGAATGAAATCATCAGATACGATTATTGCAATCAATAAGGATCCTAATGCTCCTATTTTTCAGGTAGCGGATTATTGCATTGTTGGTGATCTATTTCAAATTGTACCAATGCTTACAAAGAAACTTAAGAAGATTTAATAGTAATGGAACAATTCCTTTTAAAAGTAATGCCTAAATTATTTTCTGTCATTCCTGCGAAGGCAGGAATCCAGTATTCTATTATTTGCTCTGAATGTAATAGAAGGTTCTGTTATATTATTATTTTCCTTTTCCCCACTCAATCTAATAGAGTACAGGTGTTATTTTGATATTCTTCGTAATTTCTTCTGAATACAGCAATATAAGCAATTATAAGATAGATTCCTGCCTTCGCAGGAATGACAACATTGAAGAAGAAAATATAAATATTATGACAGTATTTTATGGAAGTAAAAATGATTGATAATCTTAGTATTTCAATAATGTTTCCATGTTATAATGACAATGGGACTATTATTACACTTATTCACAATGCCTGTGATACTATAAGTTATTATACTGATAATTTTGAGATCATTGTTGTTGATGATTTTTCCACAGATGGTTCAAGGGAAGCAATACTTATGGAAGAAAAGGCAAATCCAAGATTAAGAGTAATTCTTCATAATAGTAATATGGGATATGGAAGTACAATTATTGATGGGCTGAGAAATGCAAAAAAGGAATATTTCTTTTATACTGATGGTGATGGTCAGTATGATATACGGGATATTGAGAAACTACTTAAAAAATTAAATAGGGATACTATTCTTGTAAATGGATATAAAAAATTTAGAAGTGATCTAATTAATAGAATTATCATTGGCAATCTATATAATGCATTAATGAAGATTATTTTCAAAATAAAGATTAAGGATATTGATTGTGATTTTAGAATAATAAAAAGGGATTTCTTTGATAATATCAAATTAGTATCACAGTCAGGAACAATTTGTTTGGAAATCGTTAAATACATTGAACTAAGCACATCAAATATTGAACAGTCATCTATTAATCATTATTATAGGGAATATGGGAAATCACAGTTTTTTAATTATAGAAGATTATTTAAGGTGTTTTTTCATATAATTCATATGTATTATATTCTTATGCTTAAACGCAGTTAATTATTTTCTTAATGCCAATGAATGTAGTATTTCTGATTCCTTCATTAATGCCGTAAGATGCAGATCATTGTCATCTCCCTCAGGCATTTCAATTCTAATCATTGAGAATGATTCAATTGCAATATCATTAATGTGAAATTCCTTTTTTACTTCCCCTGTTTTGAAATCAAGAACACGATAAAGAAGAGCAATATGCTCTTCCTTATCTGAGTTGTTAAAAAGCCGTAGAAGAATCTTATTATCCGTTATCAGATATTCAGCCACCTCTATATAAGAAGTGATTGGAGGGGAATATGGAGGAGGAGATGAAATGGAAGAAATAGAAGTGACTGAACTATCCTGCATAATTGAAGGGAAAATGATCATAACTGTTAAACTTCCTGATGATGTTTTTGAATCGGTATGTATTTCAGCATTTATTAGAAGTGTGATTAGAATCAGAAAGGTTGTTAGGAATAATTTTGTTTTCATTTTTTCCTCTTTTGTTGTGATAATAAAAAGCATTGTATATGCCAATCATAAGTGATGGATAAACAGTACTTACGAATTTTCAAAAGGATATATCAGTAATTTATCATTGACAGAGTAATGAAAAATAGACATAGGAAATGGAAGGCACGCTTGTGACTGGTAAACTGGTTTCTGTAAGAAGAACACAAAGAATAATTCACGAATAATTTTCATATTAATACTTTCAGGATTAATTAATAAAAAAGAATAGAAACTATTGACATTATTAAGAATTATAATTATTGGTATTGTTCTATTGACATATTAGTATTTAAGATTATATTTATAATATGAATGGAAGAAGTGGGTTTCATGGAGTGGGTTATTTAATTTTTGTTGGTCTTTTTTTAGTATTCTCAATTTCATGTAATAATACACCTAAAGAAATGGTTAAGAAAAAAATCCCTGAATCTCAAATAATCACCATATCCTTTGCTCTTAGAAGATCTATTAAAGAAGAGGTATTGTCATATTTATCATTAATAAAGTACCTTGAAAAGGAGACAGCGTATTCATACAAATTAATATTGCCTGGTCAAAACAAATACAAGGAAAATTATCCATTAAATGAACATATTGATATTGCTATTGTTGGAGCAGCTACAGCAATTAAAGGCATTAAAAATAAATGGCATGTGATATTAAGGGGTTATACGGAGGATATGGAATTAGAGTATAGGTCAGTGCTTATTACTCCGATTAATAGTGATATTAATTCCATTGAAGATATTAAAGGAAAAAATATTGCATTTGGTGATTATTATTCAACACAGGGACATTTAATACCAAGAATTGAAATGAAAAAACTTGATATTGAATTAAATGAATTATCATCATTCAAATATACCTGTTCTCATCATAATTGTATCCATAGTGTATATAAGGGTGAACATGATGCCGGTTTTGTACAGGATATGCTTGCAGAGAAAAGAGCAGAACAAAATATTATTAAAATTGTATGGTATTCCGATTATTATCCTATTAGCTGTATCATTGTATCTCCATCTCTTAATGATACAATTACTTCAACCATTAAAAAAGCATTACTTGAATTAAAACCATTATCCAATGATTCATCAATATTATACAAATGGGATGAAACGGAAATGGCAGGTGGTTTTGCTGATGGATATAATGATGATTATAGATTACTATTAGAATGGGCAATTAAATTAAATATATTAAAATAGAGAAATTATTATGCTATTAAGAAAAAAACTTATACTAATTTTCATTTTCATAGCTATTATTATAACTACTTCTAATATTATAATTTCCAAATTATTTATTGATAATTTTATAAAAAATAATTATATTAAAGCTAAAATTGAATTAACTAAACAGTTTAGTCATCATTTCTCTCAATCAATTATTGAAGATGACATATTAATGGGTTTTGAGGAATTAAATCCTATGAGAAAAAATAAGAATATTTATTATATTGTTATCAAAAATTTTGATAAGGAGAATTTCATTGATTATTACTCTAAGAATATTGATAATGAATCAAAGGAATTCTTATCAAATGTGATAATGAAGGATAATAAGAAAATTGGTGAATACAATATAGTAAATGGAAATACTCTACATATATGTATACCAATCATTGAAGGGCTTGATGCATATTTATATGTGGGATATAATATTAGATCAATTAATATATTGTATGATCAATTATTATGCTTGTATATAATCTTTGGAATTTTGTGTGTAATTATATTTATACTTTTTATTAACAAAATTTTATTACATTTCTTATCTCCATTAACATCATTATCTAAATATATGTCTCTTTATGGTGAAAACAAATTAATGTCTGATAGTATCAAAATAAAATCAAATAGTAAGGAAATGCATACATTAATAGATTCCTTTGAAAATATGATAAGAGATAGAGATTTATTGAAAATTGAAATCTCCCATGAAAAATATTTGCTTCAAACCTTAATAAATAAAACATCAATGGAAATTAGCTTATGGGATAATGATTTATATCTTCTTGATCTAAATAATGAATCAATGAAAAATTTCAAGAATATGGAAAAAAATAATATTATTAAAAAACATATTTCTGAAATAATTCCCGGTTTTGATAAAACAGAAAGATATAATGAATATATAAAAGTAATGAAAACAGGTAAACCATATTTTGAACAAGCATCATTTGAGCATAATGGTAAATTAAAGTATGTAAATATTGAAGCATTTTCCATTGAAAGGGGTTTGGGTGTGATTATTACTGACCTAACAGAATTAAAGGAGCAGCAGCAAAAATTGCAGCAAAAGGATAAGATGCGTTCACTTGGGGAATTAGCAGGCGGTATTGCACATGATTTCAATAATCAATTGGCAGGAATAATGGGGGGAGCTGATCTAATATTAATGCATACAAATGAAACTAATACAAAAGAAAATGCAGAACTTATCATAAAAGCATCAGAAAAATCAGCAGACCTAATCAATCAATTATTAGCATTTGCCAGAAAAGGGCAGTATCAATTAAAGTCCATATCTATGCATTACATTATAAATGAAGTAGTAAAGATTCTCAATCACACAATAAATAAGCAGATACGAATAAAAAGTATGTTAAATGCGAAAATTGACACAGTCAAATGCGATGAAACGCAGATTGAGAATATGATGTTAAATCTCTGTTTTAATGCAAGGGATTCAATAGATGAGCATGGAGAAATATCAATTGTTACAGATATTACTGAACTTGATAATGATTATTGCAGTAAACTTGTATATATGATTGAACCAGGAAATTACTTTACCATATCAATTTCAGATACAGGTATTGGAATGGATAAGGAAACAGTAAATAGGATCTTTGAGCCATTCTATACAACAAAACCAAAGGGTAATGGTACAGGTATGGGACTTGCATCTGTGTATGGAACAATAAAGAATCATAAAGGTGCTATTAATGTATATAGTGAAAAAGGACATGGTTCTACATTCAGGGTATATCTTCCATTATCAATTGATACAGATATTAGTGTTGAAGAAAAAACCAATGATTATGATTTCTCAGTTTTAAAAGATAAATGCATTTTAATGATTGATGATGAAAAAATGATACTTGATGTAACAGAAAAGATATTAACAAATATTGGAATAAAACCCATATTATTTGAAAATGGGAAAGATGCCATTAAATATTATAAACAAAATTATAAGAAAATTGATATTGTTTTTATTGATATGATAATGCCTGATATTTCTGGGTCTGAATTATTTGATGAATTGATTTCAATTAATCCACAAATGAAAGCAGTAATTTTATCAGGCTATAGCTTAAATGGAGCAGCAGAGGATATCATAAATAGGGGAGCTGTTTCTTTTCTGCAAAAACCATATACTTTGAGTAAATTAAAAGAAACACTATATGATATACTTAAGGATTAGGAACGGTGGTCTATTTTGTCCATAAATCAATATTTAAGTGCAATAATTTTTCATTTATTGACAAAATAGACCACCGTCCCTTTTTTCTTATTTTACATATATAAACTTTTTATATTCCTGCTTTTCATTTAATTTATATGCAAGAAAATATTCACCAGATGAGAAATGTAAATTATATAAATCAATAACCTTATTTCTATATCCATTATCCAGAAATGACTTATATACAATGCTACCTAATTTATTAATAACAAAGATTTCCATCTTTTTATTGTTGTTAATAGAATAATTAATATTTAACTGATTTTTTACAATAGATGATGACAATCTAATAAATTCCGGCATTAGAATTTCAGGAATAATTACATTGCTTTCCTTTATTCTTGATAATAGATGAACATCAACATAAGAGGTATTAGCAATATCAAACAGTGTTTTCTTGAATATTACGGAGGAAATTGATTTGAATGATGATTCCAAATATTCCAATTTATAAATATTGCCTACAAGATCCTTAACAATCAATGATATACCCTTATTAGAATTTAATAGTATTGGTGTGGATGAAACAGCATTATTAAGGTTAAATATTTCCTTTCTAAGATTACCAAAAAAATCAATGATATGAATATTACCATTACATGATGTAAGAATAATTTCATCCTCTCCATTTGAATCAAAATCACCAATAAGCGGTTCATTATAAGTGTTATTACCTGTTTCACCTATTGAATACTCGGCAATAAAATTACCATTATTATCAATAATTGTGAATTTGCCATTTAGATCAAAAACACTTATCTCACATTGACCATCTTTATTAGAATCCGTGATCCTTGGTGATTGATAAACCGGATTAATGTCACTATATGGGAAATTGTCCCGAAGAACACCATATTCGTTTATTACAAAAAGATTTCCCATTGCAGTTGCCACTACAATATCAATATCAGAATTATTATCAATATCTCCCATAATAAAGTTTGCTAATATCACATCTCCTGTACTATATGGAAAGCCAGATAAGGAATTACCATTATTATCTATTGCAAAGATTGTTCCATAATAATTACTAAATGCAATAATATTTCGTTCCGGAGAAACAGCAATTGCAGTAATATTTCTGTATAGTTTTCTCAGCTCCGGTATTTCATCAAAGTTACAATTATATACATAAAAACCCGTTGTAGTACCTAACAGAATTTCAAGTAATCCATTATTATTTATATCTGAAAGAACAGGGGAGGTATTAAGAGTTCCTTTATTAAGAATGTATTCACACTCATAATTATCAAGGAATGGATTAAGTATTATTAATGCAGTTGTATCATTATTAAATCCGCCTCCAATAACAATATCCAAATGTCCATTTTTATCAATATCTCCAATTGCAGGTGTAGTTTCATTGAATTTACCTATCATAATATTAAATGGTGTAATATCATTAAGATTATCATCTAATATATATATATTCCCATCCTCTCCAATAATAATAATTTCATCAATGCCATTATTATTCATATCAGCAAGAGTCATTGATGATTTTGCATAGAATCTTGTATTATTCAATTTTCCATAATATGCTCCTGCAATAATTGTATTTGATTTTTTAATATTAAAATAACTCTTTATTTCAATTGTATCAGAATCAGATATCTTTCTTCCAATATCATCAAAAAACTCAGCATAGTAAAATTGTGTATGATTTCTTATATTATTATCAATTGTATATTGTGTTCCTGGAAGAATACTATCAATTAGATAAAATGAATTATAATCGCTATCTGAGCAATAAATATATGCATAAACATTATTTCCATTATGATAAATTTTAATGCCATCAATATCATACGAATAATTCAAATCAATCAATGTATCATTAAATGTTTCAATGGAATGCTCTTTTGTTCTGTCATTTGAGGTTAATAATATATTAAATACAACATTCTCATAATCCGTTATTATATTTGAGCAGGCAATATTTGTGAGAAGTACTGTATCAAACATAGAAATATCCACATTAAATAATGAATCATCAATGGAGCAATGCTCTGATGAAATATCTATTTGCACATCTTTTAAGTCATATTCCGAATTGTTGAATATCTTAATAGTATCAATAAATAATTTATTGCCTGATACATGAGAGAAAAATCCCTTTAATTCCAAATTGTCTTTTTCAATAAAAACAGGAATTGAATCATTGTATGATTCATCATTAAAAAAGGTATTCACAAAAACATTTTTATAGCAGGAGTATATGGGTGATTTAAAGAAATTAATATTACATTTTAATTTAATTGATTCATTTGGATTTAGATGATCAATAATAATATTTTCATTGATATTAAATATAGAATCACTTTTTGAGATTAAAACAGATATATTATTAATGTCTGTATATGAATTATTTGTAAGATTAATTATTAAACTATCACGGTTTTGTGAAATGATCAATGAATCAATATTTATTGGATTACTTCCTGATACATATATTGTATCAAATACAGGTATTGCAGAGACACGGGAAATACCGACAATAATCATTGAATCATTAAAACTGTATTCAAATACCGCACTTCCTGATAGATCTGTGTTTTTTCTATAATAATTTTTTGAATCCATCAGAACAATAGTAGTATTTTCAAGATTATTTATACCATCTGTTACGGAAACAGTTATGGCATCGCCTCTACTAATAGTATCAGGTACAGTTACTATTAATGGTTTAAATTGTTTATGATAAATAGGTAGGGAAGGGATACCAAGATTATTGATTGTAAGGCGAAAATATAGATAATAATTATCCATTGCCGATAAATAACCTTCATAAAAATACTTTGTATCATTATTAGATAATGTATTCCAGAAATCAGTCATCCATACCTTACTGCTTGTCCAGCCAGTTCTTGTAAAGCCAGTATAGCTGACAATAGGACTGTTAGAGGCATTAATAAGTATTTCTGAAATAGATTCCCTGTCAAAAGCATTGGGAGAACATCCCATTGAAAACATTATTGAATATGTATTTGAATAATTATTAAGGGTATTAATATCGGAAGTAAAAAATTCTGTTTGTGTTTCATACATACCCATACCCATCCAATACTCATTTGAATGATCAATATGATTAATGAAGTAATATCCATTATTTGTTTCATTAGTAAAATTTGATACATTTAATTGATTGTTGCCCTCTAACCATGATGGATAATCCCTAAAGGTATCCTGAATTGGTGAATACAATTTATTGAATGAATATGAATTTGTATTTTCAAGAGTGCTCACTTGATCACAATATCTTTGACCTGTTCCATCAGTAAGGCCCGAGGTAATAGAAGAACCAAGAAGTAGAAAATTATCCAAATTATTCTCATTATTGTTGAAAATATATAAATAAATCTTATTGAGTAAAATGTTTAATTCATTTTCATTTTCAAATGGCAATCTGCTTACTGCAAGTTCAGGATATCCATCAATATTGTCTTCCTGCAATTCTCCTATAATTGCATCATTATCAGCATTCCAATTACCATCCATATCTCCGTAATACATATCTGTGGGAATATAGCCATAATACATATAATTATTGTTATATGCCATTCTTATTGGAACAATATTAACATCACCGCAGATAGTAACCATACGAATACCTTTTGTATGATATGTTTCCTTGATAAAGTTTCGTATTTTTTCCTGTGTATCGGAACCAGTATAGTTTTGTTCAATATTTTCAACTGTTTCAATATCTGTTTTAATACCCATTAAATCATTTAATACAATTAATTCATCAAACGAATTCTTAAATTCATCACTGGTAATAAGTATCATATCAAGCGTAGCATTTGAAGTAGTTTTATAACCCGAATGGATAACTGTTTGATTATCATTATCAAATAATTGCTTATCCAACATTGATACAGGAGATACATTTTCCTGTGCTGTATAATCAATATCTACTGAAAAACCATTTGAATAGTGGATTGAATCGAATAGGAGTGCAGGGAAGTATAGAATATTTATGACAGTGCTATTACCCATATAGCCAATCTTGATATCCGAATAATGATTAGATGGTGATTGTACAAATGACTGATCACCATTAAGAGAATAATCACAATTGTTTTCCTTGAATTCAATATTGGTTTTAGTTGATGTTGTAGGAATTATACTAATATTATTTATCTGAACCCTTGAATCAATAATGATTTTATAGGTTATTACAGGATGTCCATTAGTATCATTATAAAATGTATACTCCTTGTTAGAAATTTGTTTACTTAAATCAATTTTTCTTGTGAATTTCTCAGCACTAATAAGAACCGAGAGTGTGATTAGGATTGTTAGGAAAAAAATCTTTTTCATTTGAACCTCCATATGTTGTTTTATAAATAAACAAGATGCTTGCCAAAGATAAGTTCTGCTAATTGGGAATTTAGTAAATAAATATCTGTGAAAACTGTAATCAATTTATGACAAGGACACTTCTAATTGACGGAAAATTATATATTTTTTCTTTAAATTATTTTTTTCATTTTTTATTTCTATTTTCCTTTCTTCTCTTTTTCTTTTTATCTGTCATTCCTGCATCGGCAGGAATCCATCTTTATTATAGGGTCATACCCGACCTGATCGGGTATCCAGTATTATCCTATTTCTTTTTCTTTCTTTTTCTTTTCTGTCATTCCTGCGTAGGCAGGAATCCATCTTTTGTAGGGGCATATTTTGAATAATTTGAAGAATATGTTGCGTGCCGTGCTCTCTTATTCTTATTAATATATGTAGTGGCGGTTCGTGAACCGCCTTCTTGTCTTTTCCGCGTCATTCCTGCGTCGGCAGGAATCCATCTTTCTTTGTTCTGTTTTCTTTTTTTTCATATTCGAGGGGATTTTCAGGGGAAGGTGCTTGAAAAAGTGGAATTTTCAGATGAGAATAATACTATAATAATTATAAGTTTTAGTTTATAATTAAGTAAAAAAAAAATCCCGAGGGAAAATGATAAATGG
>JAUVJU010000094.1 GCA_030592285.1 Caldifarciminota bacterium | reverse complement strand
ATAAACATTATTTAATTATATTTAAGGAAAAAGAATAGTCAATCAAAATTATTTAGGGACGGTCATCCATTTTGTCCATAAATCAATGTTTGAATGCAATATTCCTTTATTTATGGACAAAATGGATAACCGTCCCTAATCATCTTCTCTTTTCCTATTGCAAAAGCCCATATATTGTGATATATATTAAAAATTAATTATAAAAGGAGTAAATACTTATGATGTCAAGTTTACGAAAGAATATGAAAGGTATTCTTATATTTGTAATAATATCTTTTGTTGCATTTATTTTCCTTCAATGGGGAATGAATATTACCAGCGGCAGCGACTTAAGAAGAGAAGAAAACATTGTTGGCTCAGTTGGTAAAGTTAAAATTTCAAGAAATATCTATATTGCCAAGATAAATGAGATTAGGCAGGCATATATGCAAAATTCCGGACGCACTTCATTAGATGGAAAAGAAGAAAGATATATTGAGGATCAGGCATTCAATAATATTGTTGATGATATCATTTTTAATGATATTGAAATGAAATATGGATACTTTGCAACAAATGATGAGATTGCTGAAATTGTATTCAATGTTCCTCCGCAGGAATTAAGAGAGAATGAGAACTTTATGATTGAAGGAAATTTCAGTTTGGAAATATACAGACAATTTCTTCAAACCCCTCAGGGTGGACAATTTTATTCTACTTATTTCAGACAAATTGCTGATCAATTACCTAAAATGAAAATGCAGGCAGATATTGTATCTGGTGTTAAAATAGGTCAGGATGAGATCCTTCGCGAACTACGGCTCAATGAAAGCAAATTTATAATTGAATATACAGTAATTCCAAATGATTATAATAAGGAAATTATTATTGGCGATGAAGAAGCAAAAGTATATTTTGAAAATAATGAAGAACAATTCTATCAATCACCAAAGGCAGAGATCCAGATGGTTATGCTGAAAAAGGAACCATCAACTCAGGATATTCTTTTAGCAAAGGAAAACATTGATGGAATAAGAAATGATATTCTAAGTGGAGGAATCTCATTTGAAAAGGCAGCATCTCTCTATTCCGATGATTTTCAATCAGCAGCAAATAATGGTTCACTTGGTTATGTAGAAAAGGGACAGACCGTTACAGAATTTGATAAAACCCTATTCTCATTGAAAAAGGGCGAGATTTCAATTCCTTTTAAAACAATGTTTGGCTGGCATATTATTATATGTGAAGATGTAAAAAAGGATAGTGTTAAAGCAAGTCATATTTTGATTCGCATAAAACCATCTTATGAAACATTACAGGCACAGCATACTAAATTTGAATCATTTTTAAAACAGGCAAAAAATATTGGACTTGAAGAAGCAGCAGCTGAATTTAATTATGAAATTATTAATACACAGCCATTTGACTATGAGACAGGTTATATTTTTGAATTTAATGATTATGCAAGCAAAATTGCTGCATTTGTTCATAATGCCAAAATTGGTAATTTGAGTAATATTATAAATGAAAGTGATTGTTTCGTGATTTGCAAGGTTATTACAAAAAGAGAAAAAGGAATTCCTAAATTTGAAGATGTAAAGGATATTGTTATTAGTAGAATGATTCGTGAGAAAAAGAGGATATTAAGCAGTATTACACTTAATGAATATGTTAAAAATATAAAAACAAATAATATCTCTGTTAAATCATTTGCAAAAAAAGAAAATCTTAAATATGTTAAAACCAAGATGATTAATGTTTCGGAGCAAATGGATTATGTGCAGAGTGATTCCAGATTGATTGGAGGAATATTAGCCTCAGATGATAATAATGTTTATTTTATCAGCGATTATGATTATGGTTATATTTTTCGCATAATTGAAAGAGATGAAATTAAATTGGATGACTCAAGGGAACTTATTGACAAATACCATCAAATGCTTATAAATGAAAAACAACAAATGATGTTAAGTAATTGGGCTGCAACAATAACTGATATATATAATATTAAGGATTTAAGATATTAATTGTAACGGCGGCATAGCTCAGTGGCAGAGCAGAGGAATCATAATCCTCGTGTCCGGGGTTCAAATCCCTGTGCCGTCATTTTTTTGAAATAATTATGAATATAGATAAACAATTCAAGGAACTTATCAAGGGCTGCGAGGATGTACTTCCTACAAATGCTTTAAAAGAAAAATTATCATTAGCCCAAAAAGAAAAAAGACCACTTAGGGTCAAATTAGGCATTGATGCATCAGGACCTGATGTACATCTTGGATTTACTATACCACTTAGAAAATTAAAACAATTTCAGGATTTCGGACACACAGCAATACTTATAATTGGTGATTTTACAGGTAAGATAGGTGACCCTTCAGGAAAAAATAAAACAAGACCTCAATTAACGGATGAACAGATTGAAAAAAACATTATTAATTATAAAAAACAGGTGTTTAAAATTCTTGATAAAGAAAAAACAATAATAAGATTTAATGGGGAATGGCTTGATAAATTATCTCCCAAGGATATTGTGAAACTAACATCAAAATTCACAGTGGCAAGAATGCTTGAAAGGGATTATTTCCACAAAAGATATCAGGAAGGCATTGCCATATCTATTCATGAATTTCTTTATCCTCTGTTTCAGGCATATGATTCAGTTGCAATAGAAGCAGATATAGAACTTGGTGGAACAGATCAGAAATTTAATCTACTATTAGGTAGAACCATACAGGAAGAATATGGTATGAAACCTCAGGTTATTATGACTATGCCAATACTTGAAGGTATTGATGGTATAAAAAAAATGAGTAAGAGTTATGGAAATTATATTGGTATTACACATACCCCTGCAGAAATATTTGGTAAGACCATGTCTATACCTGATACACTGATTCTCAAATATTTTAGAATGACAACAGATATATCAGAAAATGATATTACAGATATTAAGAATAGATTGGAAAAAGGTGAGAATCCAAGAAATCTAAAAGTGGAACTTGCAAAATGCATAATTACTATGTATTATAGTGAAGAAGAAGCAGAAAATGCTGAAAATGAATTTAATAGAATATTCACAAAGGGTGGAACCCCTGATAATATTCCTGAAAAGAAGCTTGAACAGAAAAAAGAATATCCATTTTTATCTTTATTGAATGATTTAGATCTTACCGAATCTAACTCTCAGTCGCGACGAATGATAAAACAAGGTGCTGTGAAAATAAATGGACAAAGGATTGATGATGCAAATTATATCTATATTGCAAAAAAAGATGATATTATTCAGGTTGGCAAAAGAAAATTCATTAAAATCATTTAATTTATTTCTTCTTTTATGCCTTTCAATTATTTGTATAAATGGTAATGAAATAAAATACTCCGTTAATTATGGTAAATATAGTGGTATTTTAACTGTTGATTATTATAATACAAATGATACTGTAAATATTAATTATAATACATCAATTGGCTGGGGTATTGTAAGAATTAAAAATAATTGTGCATTATTATTGAATCCACTAAAACCACTTTATATTAGTACATCATTTAACTCCTTTTTTAAGAACTATAAAGGCAGTGCTGCTTTTTTCGATACAATTGCACTATACAGACAGAACAATGATTCAATGTTCAAATATTCTGATAAGCAAATAAATGACTGGCTGTTATTACCATATTTCTTTTTGCATTATAATGACAGTATATATGATTGTACACTTTTGCAGGGTGATTATCTATTTAGAAAAACCGTAGATGAAAGTACAATTATTTGGGAAGATAGGAAGCAGGGTGTCAGTATAACAATTGAGGATAGTATTCCAATCTTAATAAAGGCAACCAATATGAAAATCAAAAAAATATAAGGGAATTATGAGTATTATTGAAAATATCACTAAATTAAAAAAGGAATTAAATGCAGTAATTATTGCACATAATTATCAATTACCCGAAGTGCAGGATATTGCTGATCATCTTGGAGATTCATTGGAATTGAGTAGAATGTCAGCAGCATTTAATGAAAAAATTATTGTTTTTTGCGGTGTAAAATTCATGGCAGAAACGGCTAAAATACTTAGTCCAAATAAAACAGTTTTACTTCCCGAAATTAGTGCTGGATGCGATATGGCTCAAATGACAGAACCATGGAAACTTGAAGAAATGAAAAATAAATATCCTGATGCCAAGGTTGTTACTTATGTAAATACAACGGCTGAAATTAAGGCAATGAGTGATATTTGCTGTACATCGGCAAATGCTGTTGAGGTTGTTAAGTCAATGAGATCTAATAGAATTATATTTGTTCCGGACAGAAATCTTGCCTCCTATGTACAGAGATTTACAGATAAGGAAATCATTCCTTATGATGGTTATTGTTATGTACATGATCAGTTTACAATTGAAGATATTGAAAAAGCAAGATCAAAACATCCCGATTCGGTGGTATTCCTTCATCCAGAATCACCTAAGGAAGTAGCAGATATTGCTGATTTTATACTATCAACTGGTGGAATGATAAGACAGGCAAAAGAAACAAATAAAGATATTATTGTAGGAACAGAAAATGAAATGGTTTATAGGTTAAAGAGAGAATACCCTAATAAGAATTTCTACCCATTAAAAGAAAATCCACCTGCAATATGTACAAATATGAAAAAGATAACAATAAATAGTGTTCTAAAAGCATTGGAGAATCAACAATATAGTATTAATATTGATGATGAAATTGCAGAAAAAGCATTTAATGCAATAAATGCAATGCTAAAAATATAATTATTAAATTTAAAAATCTCATATCATTATGAGGGTAAAGAATCTCATATTTCTTTTCTTCTTCTCCTATTTTCTTCGTGTCATTCCAAATTTAATTTGGAATCCAGTATTTTCCTGCCAGCCGTAGGGGCTCGGCGTGCCGTGCCCTTAATTCTTATAAGTATTATACTTTCTTTCTTTCTTTCTTTTCCCCGTTTGTAGTGGCGGTTCGCGAACCGCCCTCTTGAAAAATCCTGAGCAGAGCCCGCCATGAGCCGAGTCGAATGGTCGAAGGGTCATCCCAAACTTGATTTGGGATCCAGTATTCTCTTTTCTTTTTCTCTTTTCTTTTCTCCACCAGCAACTAGCTTACTCAGCGTACCAGCGTACTTCTCCAAACTCTTTCAAGCACCGTCCCAATTTTTCTTTTTTATTGTTCTACTTCTTGTATATTGATGCTTGTGATTTTATTTTCTTCCACTATAAAAATATCCTTATAGGAAAATTTAATATTATCATTTAAATTATAAAATCAAAATAATTTTGCTTGTTTACAATTAATGATGTACTATTTTTATAAATTTCATTGAATTTACTAAAATAATTTCTTTTCCTTGAACTACCCCATTTAACCTCTACGGTATCAAATATACCATCCTTTTCTTCAATCAAATCAATTTCATATCCTTGCCATGTTCTCCAGAAAAACATATTTGATGTTTCCTTACAATAAATATTCTTTTTAAGCTTTTCAATAATAATAAAATTCTCCCAAATATTTCCTGCATCATCTCGTTCATCAATATTATTAAAATTGGAGATCATAGCATTCCTTATTCCAATATCATAAAAATAATATTTTGATTTTTTAGTTATTTCCTTTCTTTGATTTTTTGAAAATCCACGCAAATTAAATAGAATATAGTTCTTCTCTAAAAGATCAATGTATCTGGAAATTGTTTTATGATCTATTCCTAATTGTTTACCAAGTTCATTGAAAGAAACCTCATTTCCTATCTGATAGGCAAGCAATCTCAATAAATCAATAATCTTTTTTGATTTCTTTACTTTCTCAAATTCAAAAATATCCTTTAATAAATATGAACCCACCAATTCCGAAAGTATATCAATTTTTTCTGTTCTGTTTTTAGTAGTAATCACTTCAGGATAAAGTCCAAATCTCAAAACATTATTTAATTGATTTCTTAATTCTCCTTTATTCATAATTTTACTTAATTCATAAAATGATAATGGGAATAAATATAATGTTCTTTTTCTTCCTGTTAATGGTTCTCCAATTTGACCTGCTAATTCAAATGATGAAGATCCTGTTATAATAATATTTTTGTTCGGAATATTATCAATTATAAGTTTTAGTGAATCTCCAATATGCTCAATTCTGTTTGCCTCGTCTATTACAATTAATTCATAATCTTCAATGTACTCGGAAATGTAATCTAAATCCCTGGAAGAAAACACTTTCTGAATTCTAATATCATCACCTATAAAGTACTTATATTTATAATGGGTCTTTTTCAGATATTCCTTTATTAGCGTTGTTTTCCCAACCTGCCTTGCTCCAAGAATAACCAAAACCTTATTCTTCTTTATGTACTTATCTAAATCAGAATATATTCTTTTAATCATATCAATATTATAGTTAATCATTAGAATTTGTCAAGTATTATTGGGAATTGTAATCCCTATAATCATCTTATTTTGGGGAATTCATTTACCCATTCTAAACTTACTCACCCTGAGCCTACCGAATGGATGAAGGAGCAATCCTATATTTGTTCCCTATCAAATAGTATTTCTCTTGTTAAATAACCTACGTTATTATATATCTCTATTCTATTACTATTTACCCTTTCATATGCATATTTATCTCCATTTGGACTCTGCTTTCCTCTTAATCCATATACTAATCTTTTATCTAATAAACTGTCAATATTAATAAATACTTTACTATATTCATGAGAAGTATATGTGTCAAAATCTATTAAAATATAATTTTCTGTTAGTTGACCATATCTGTCTGAATAAATATCTACTGAATAGCCATTAATTGTTTCTCCATCCTCTAATAATATTGTCTCTACCCCTGTATTTAAATCTACTAATTTTATGTTATTGATAAGTAATAGGTTGCGGTCATAGTCGTAATCAGATACTTTATTTCCCATTTCATTTGAGTAAATCGTCTCTATTGATTTTTTCTCTATGTTATATTTAACTACATTACCATTATCATGTGTACCAACTAAATATTGCTCATCGTCAGACACATTAGGAAATGCAATTGAATCTACAAACAATTCCCAACCTTCATAATTTTTATTAACTTTATATATTGTGTATCCACCGTTTATATATAAATTACTATTAATGAAATCTATATGAACACCTCCTATTGGTCCTATTACATATTCACTTTCTTTCTTTCTCATCAATAATTCTTTCTCTCCTGTATTCACATTAATTCTCCAGATTTCCCCGCCTCCCCATATAGACCTTCTCATTCCTCCTCCGATTGTTGTATAATCATCGTATGCCCCAATCGTAGCATATACCAATATATGGTCATTATCTTCCCAGCATATACTGTTATATCCAACATTTCTTGTATATCCATCTATTAATAATGAACAACTATTCATCATTATCAAAATCATTATTCCGATAATTAATAACACTCTAATCACTTTCATATTTTCTCCAGTTAATTTATATTATTATAAACCAATTTCTTCCATTTATAAAGAGTGTTCTCAGATTGTTGTTCTGAATGCTCTTCATGCTCTTTCCTTCTTGTTTTGATTCTGCCTGCCCTGAGCAGAGCCCGCCATGAGCCGAGTCGAATGGTCGAAGGGTCTCCGCTAGCGAACTAGCCACAAGATACCAGCGTACTTCTCCAAACTCTTTCAAGCACCGTCCCCGACTCTTTTTATTTGTTTTCCTTTTTCAGTAATAATATATTTTTGTTTACTGCTTCGTGGTTTTTCAGGAATAGTCATTTTTAAAATTCCCTTTTCAATAAGTGGAAAAATTTTTCTCTTATAATTTAAGTAAACATCTGCTAAATTTAAATATTTCAATATTTCACTTTTGGAACGAGGAATATAACAAAATTTTAAAATAGAAATAACTTGCTCACTAACTTGCTCACTAACTTGCTCACTAACT
>JAUVJU010000204.1 GCA_030592285.1 Caldifarciminota bacterium | reverse complement strand
TGTTATTGGAGGAATTAGCTATATAAATTTTTTATATAGTGAAAGAGACACAACAGAAGCAAGCGAATATGTTTATGCTTATAAAAACCGTGATGTTTTATCAAAAAGTAAAATGGGTATAATCGGAGCTTCACACACTTACATAATAAATAGTAATACATATTCAAAACTGATTCTCGGTGCATCAACAATTATCAATGAAAATGTTGTTGATTCGGTTTGTATTGAAACTAATATTCCAATACCTTATGTCCGGATGAATTTAACAGATTCAAGAGTTTTTGGCAATTTTTATATCAATAAAAAGATTAATTCGCATCATAATTTCAGGGTAGGGGTGAGCGTGAAAAGGATTAGTATGAATCTATTTGATTCTGCTTACAATGCAACCGGCAACCGCTTTGTTACAAGGGTCGACAATAATGATTTTACTTATTTATACGAAGCATATATCCAGTGGCAATACAAACTTACTGATAATTTAATATTTAATCCTGGAATTCATTATCAACAATTAGCATTAAATAACAGTTACTCTATTGAGCCCCGGTTTGGAATAAAATGGAACATCTCCAATACTCAATCGTTTGGATTTGCTTATGGTTTACATAGTTTTTGTCAGCCTTTAACTGTTTATTTTACACAGGTTGAATTGCCTGATTTAGGCTATTTCAGACCAAATGAAGATTTAGGTTTTACGAGAAGCCATCACTTTGTTCTGGGATATAATCTTCAAATTAGTAATAATTTACGATTAAAAGCAGAAACATATTATCAGAATATATTTCAGGCAGTAGTAGAACAAAATGAAAGTGCTTTTTCAATTTTAAACAGCAATTCTTTTACACGATCTACACCCGATTCATTGATAAACGGAGGCAGTGGCACAAATTACGGAATAGAGCTTACCATTAAACGATTTATGGATAAAGGGTATTATTATCTTTTTACGGGTTCATTATACGAATCGAAATACAAAGGAAGTGATGGAATAGCAAGAAATACAGCTTTCAATGGGAATTATATTGTTAATGCTTTGGCAGGTAAGGAATTTGAGTTGTTTTCAAACAAAGCATATGCAAAATATAAGAAAGTGATAACTGTTGATGGGAAATTTACATGGGCAGGAGGATTAAGATATACACCTGTTGATATAGAAAAATCAATGCAAAGCGGACAGACAGAACTTAACCAGACAAATCCGTTTTCTGAGCAATTTGATGATTATATCAGACCGGATATCAGGATTGCTTTTAGGTTGGATGGAAGAAAAGCCTCGCACGAATTGGCTGTTGATATTCAGAACTTTATAAACCACAAGAACCCTTACATGATGATATTTGATGCCGAAACAGGTGAGGAGGAAATGATATATCAACTTGGTATCTTCCCGATGGTGCAGTATAGGGTGGTTTTTTAGTAATTTTGAAGAGGGGAGGTGGAAGGATGGAATGGTGGAAGAGTGGAGTGATGGAAAAATAGAATGGTAGAGTGGAGAGGCGGTGTGATTCAATCTAAAAACATTGATTATGGAAAGAAAGAATAATAATAGGGACTTTAAACAATTGCGGGTTAGGAATGATGTAATTGAGTTGTATATGCTTACTTGTAAATTGATGTCCTAGCTCTTTCGGATTTGCAATCCGAAAGTAAGGGAAAGGGGATTTGAAATCCCCACTACTAAAGTTCGGGATTGCAAATCCCGAACAGCGTCAAAAAAAACATTAAATATGGAAAGAAAAAACATAAACAGATGAAATTCAACAGAAATATACTAATTGCCTGCATACTAATTGCATTGCTCATACCTGCATTTTTTTATTTAAGATTTCATTTAATAGGTAACAATGAACATCTGCACAACATACCCATCGGGTTTTTATATTCATTTGTTGTTTCGGTATCAATCTTTACAGTTAACCTTAAAACTTTTAATTGGCTGCATAGTAAATACCCGGGATATAAAAAATTATTTCAACGGATAAGTTCTGGAGTATTATTGACAAATATCAATGCTACAATAATAATCTCAATTTGTGCAACGATATTCTTTCTGATGTTTAATTTTAGGAATCAAGAATTAAATGTTGTTCTGTTTAATAGCATAGCTGTTGCAATAATATTGAACACAATTGTAATGTCAGTATTTGAAGGATATTACTTTTTTAAGCAGTGGAAAATTTCAATGGTTCAAACAGAACAGCTTAAAAGGGAAAATATCCAGTCGCAATTTGAAGCATTAAAAAATCAAATCGACCCTCACTTCCTTTTTAATAGCATGAATACGGTATATTCATTAATAGATACACATCCCGATAAGGCAAAGGAATTTATTTCAAGGTTCTCCAGTATATATCGCCATGTATTGGACGTAAAAGAAAAAGTAGTGGTGCCGCTTAAAGAGGAATTGGAATTTCTTAATTCTTATATTTTCCTGCAAAAAATCAGACATGAAGGAAATCTTGAAATCTCAATTAGTATTGATGCACAAAGAGCAGACAATTATATC